>CAXTOE010000055.1:0-10316 GCA_964245685.1 uncultured Acetobacteraceae bacterium
GCCGGCGCCGAGTGCGACGGCCAGCGTCATCGCGTGCCGCCAGATCGCGCCGGCACCGTAGGCGGCGCCCCCGCGTCGCAGGCGATCCAGCACCGCCGGATCGTGCGCGCCGAGCGCCTCCGCGGTTGCCACCTGCATCCCGCCCGCGCCGCCGAGCTGGATCGCCTCCCACTGCGCCATCGTCTCGATGCCTTCCGCCTCGGCCTCGCGCGCCTCGATGATCGACAGCAGGCTCGCGGGCTGCAGCGCGCCCGCGGCGAGCGCCGCCGCCAGCGGCTCGGCGAGCTCGTGCCGGCGTGGCTCGCCCTGCACCACCTCGCGCCACCATTGCAGCCGGATCAGCGCGGCGATCGGCCCCATGCCGCGATGTGCCGACTCCGTCTCCAGGGCGCGGACCAGCTCGTGGTTGAAGGCGATCAGCAGGAACAGCGCCTCGCGGGCGGCGGCGGGCGCGAACAGGCTGGCCAGGAAGCGGTCCGGATCCTGCGTCCTGGCGGTGCGGCCGGCGGCCGAGAGCGGGTTCGTCGAGGTCATGCCGCCGGGTGATCCTCCCGTGACGACCGGGGAGGCTCGCTTGACGGCGCATCGCTGCGACCATAGCTCAATAATGAGAACCAGGAGGATCCGACATGGCTTTCGAACTGCCCGCACTGCCATACCAGCACAACGCGCTGGCCGCCCGCGGCATGAGCCAGGAGACGCTCGAGCTGCACCACGACAAGCATCACCAGGCCTACGTCACCGCCCTGAACGGCTTCGTCGAGAAGAACGAGGCGCTCGCCGGCAAGTCGCTCGAGGAGATCATCCACCACAGCCACGGCAACGCCGAGCTGGCGCCGGTGTTCAACAACGCCGGCCAGCATTGGAACCACATCGTGTTCTGGCAGGCGATGTCGCCGACCGGCGGCAGCATCCCACCGGCGCTGGAGAAGCAGCTGACCGAGGATTTCGGCGGCGTCGACAAGTTCAAGGAGGCCTTCAAGACCGCGGCCACCACCCAGTTCGGCTCGGGCTGGGCGTGGCTGGTGGCCGCTCCCGACGGCAAGCTGAAGGTGACCAAGACCGCCAACGGCTCCAACCCGGTCGCCACCGGCGAGGGTCGCGTGCTGCTCGGGATCGATGTCTGGGAGCACAGCTACTACGTCGATTTCCGCAACCGGCGCCCCGACTACGTGACCAACTGGCTCGACAAGATCGCCAACTACGAGTTCGCCGAGGCGCAGCTCAAGGCAACCTGAGCCGGACCGGCGGCCAGGATCCCGCGTCCGGGCCGCTACCCCGCCTCATTCCTTCTTCGCCACCGCGGGCCCGGTGTCGTTCGCTGCACTCGGCGGCTTGAGCACGGTGGAGATGGTGTCGCGCACCACCTGCACGCGCACGTTGGGCGCGATCTCGACCTCCACCTCGTCGCTGCCCTCGCGCACCCGCTGCACCACGCCGACGATCCCCCCGGCGGTCACCACGCGATCGCCGCGCTTCAGGGCCGACACCATCGCCTTCAGCGCCTTCTGACGCTGCTGCTGCGGCCGGATCAGCAGGAAGTAGAACACCACGAAGATCAGCAGGATCGGCAGGAACTGGCTGAACCCGGCCAGGCTGCCGAGCAGGCCTCCGGCCGCGTCCTGGGCGTAGGCGGGGGTCGAGAACAGGTTCATCGTACTGCTTCCAGGGTGGGGGAGGCCGCAGGCGAGGCGGAGCCTTGCCGGGTATGGCCCGGGACCATAGTTTTCGCAGTCCGCCCGTCAAGCGGGGTGCGGGATCAGAGCTGCGGACTCGAGAGGCTGTCGATGAGCGATGCGACCGAGCGGCTGCTGCAGCGCATCGCCGTGGCGCTGGAGCGCATGTCGCCGCCGCCGCCGGTGCTGCCGGCGCTCGACGACGCCACCGCCTATGTCTGGCATCCGGACGGCCGTGGCCTGACGCCGGTGCCGCAGGTCAGCCACGTCCGGCTGCCGTTGCTGCAGGGCATCGAACGGCAGCGCGGGCTGGTGCTGGAGAACACCGCGCGCTTCGCCCGCGGCCTGCCCGCCAAGAACGTCATGCTGTGGGGCGCCCGCGGCATGGGCAAGTCGTCGCTGGTCAAGGCAGTGCATCACGCCGTCGTCGAGGCGCCGGGTGCCGGCCAGCCGCCGCTGCTGCTGATCGAGATCCAGCGCGACGATCTCGCCAGCCTGCCGGTCCTGCTCGGCCTGCTGCGTCCGTCGAGCCGGCGCTTCCTGCTGTTCTGCGACGACCTGTCGTTCGAGCGCGAGGACGCCGACTACAAGGCGCTGAAGTCGGTGCTGGATGGCGGCATCGAAGGTCGTCCGGCGAACGTGCTGTTCTACGCCACCAGCAACCGTCGCCACCTGATGCCGCGCGAGATGATCGAGAACGAGCGGGCGACCGCGATCAACCCCAACGAGGCGACCGAGGAGAAGGTCTCGCTGTCGGATCGTTTCGGGCTATGGATCGGCTTCCACACCTGCGACCAGCCGGGCTACCTGTCGATGGTGGACGGTTACGCCGCCGACCGCGGCCTGCCGATCGAGCGCGACGCGCTGCACGCCGCCGCCAACCAGTGGTCGATCGCCCGCGGCGGCAGATCCGGCCGCGTCGCCTGGCAGTTCATCGAGGACCTGACCGCGAGGCTGGCAGACGGCGCCTAGCGCCTGAAGGGCAAGCAAGGGCTTTGCCCTTGACCCACCGGGGCCGGCGGCCCCAGACCCCGACTCATCAGAAAAGAAACCGAACATCTGGGAGAAGCCGTGTTCCACCAATCACTGACGCCGATCGGCGGCAGCCTGCTGCTGTCGTTCCTGGTCGCGAGCCTGCCGATCGTCACCGTGCTGGTCATGCTCGGCATCCTCCGTCGTCCCGCCTGGCAGGCCTCGCTCGGCGGCCTGCTGGTCGGCCTCGTCATGGCGATGCTGCCCTGGCGCATGCCGATCGGGCTGGCGCTGGACAGCGTTGCCGCCGGCATCGTGTTCGCGCTCTGGCCGGTGATGTGGATCGCCTTCAACGCGCTCATCCTGTACAACGTCGCGGTCGTCAGCGGCCGGTTCGACGCCTTTCGCAGCTGGGTGCTTCACAACCTGCCGGCCGACCGTCGCGTCGTGCTGATCGTCATCGGCTTCTGCTTCGGCGCGCTGCTCGAGGGCATCGCCGGCTTCGGCTCGACCATCGCGATCACGAGCTCGCTGCTGATCATGATCGGCTGGAGCCCGCTGGAGGCGCTGACCTACACCCTGATCTTCGACACCGCACCCGTCGCCTATGGCGCGCTCGGCATCCCGGTCACCGTGCTCGGCGTGGTGACGCACCAGTCCGACACCGTGCTCGGCGCGATGATCGGCCGTCAGCTGCCGTTCCTCGCCCTGCTGCTGCCGTTCTACGTGATGGCCGTGTTCGGCGGCCGGCGGTCGGTCGCCGCCCTCTGGCCGCTGCTGCTGATCGCCGGCGGCAGCTTCGCCGCGATCCAGTTCAGCGGCTCCAACTTCGCCGACTACCGCCTCCCCGACGTGTTCGCCTCGCTCGGCTCGCTGCTGATCACGATCGGCTTCCTGCAGCTCTGGCGACCGGCACCCGACGCACGCTTCGCCGCCACCCTGCAGATGGCGGCAGCACCCGGCGCGACCTCGCTGAGCGCCGCCGCATCGCCGACGATCTCACCCTGGCAGGGCTGGATCCCGTGGATCGTCGTCAGCCTCGTCGTCATCGTCTGGACGCAGCTCAAGGTCGCCTCGATCGGCGCGATCCAGATCCCCTGGCCGGGCCTGAACAACGCGGTGTACGTGACGCTCTACCACAAGCCCTACGCCGCGGTGTGGACGTTCCAGCCGCTCGCCACCGGCACCGCGATCCTGCTCGCGGCAGCACTCACCGCCGCCCTGTTCGGCCTCAGCCCGCGGCGCTTCCTCGGCTGCGTCCTGCTCACCTGGCGGCAGGTCAGGCTCGCGGTGATGACGGTCTCGCTGATCATGGGGCTCGCCTACCTGATGAACTACGCGGGCATGACCTACACGCTGGGTGACGCGGCGGCGCATCTCGGCGTCCTGTTCACCATCGCCTCCGCCTTCCTGGGCTGGATCGCGGTGGCGCTGTCCGGCAGCGACACCTCGGGCAACGCGCTGTTCGGCAACCTGCAGGTGGTCGCCGCCCACCAGCTCGGCCTCAACCCGATCCTGTTCGCCGCCACTAACTCCTCGGGCGGCGTGATGGGCAAGATGATCTCGCCGCAGAACATCTCCACCGGCGTCTCGGTCACCACCCTGAAGGGCCAGGAGGGCCTGGTGTTCTCGCGCACCTTCAAGCACAGCGTGGCGCTGACGCTGGTGGTGGCGCTGATCACGGTCTGCCAGCAGTACCTGTTCCCGTGGATGATCGCGCGTTGAGCGCCGGGCGGCGCGCGACGCCGTCTATCCCTCGCTCCACACCTGCCGGTAGAGCTCGATGATCGCGTCCGCGTCCGGCACCCGCGGGTTGTTGGCGGGGGAGCCGGACGCGATCGCCTGCTCGGCCATCAGCGGCAGCAGCGACGTCCAGCGATCCGGGTCGATGCCGTAGCGCCGCGGCGACGGCACCTCGAGCTCCAGGTTCTTCGCCCGCAGCGCCGCGACCAGGGCACCGGTCGCCTCGTTGTCCGCATCGCTGTCGGCGGCGATCCCCATCGCCCGCGCGCAGGCCGCATAGCGGGGCTCCGCGCCGGGCACCGACCAGGCGGTGACGGCGGGCAGCAGCATCGCGTTGGAGAGCCCGTGCGCGACGTGGAAGTGGGCGCCGATCGGCCGGCTCATGCCGTGCACCAGCGCCACCGAGGCGTTGGAGAACGCCATCCCGGCCTGCAGCGCACCGAGCATCATCGCCTCGCGCGCCGCCACGTTGGACGGCTCGGTGCAGGCCCGCGCCACGTTCGGCCACAGCGCGCGCATCGCCGCCAGCGCCAGGGCGTCGGTGAACGGGCTCGCCTGCCTCGAGACGTAGGCCTCGATCGCGTGCGTCAGCGCATCCAGGCCGGTATCGGCGGTCAGGCGCCAGGGCTTGGACAGGGTCAGCTCGTAGTCGACGATGGCGACGCGCGGCAGGTAGGCCAGCCCCATGCACAGCATCTTCTCCTGGCTCGCCTCGTCGGTGATCACCGTCACCCGCGTCGCCTCCGAGCCGGTGCCGGCGGTGGTGGGCACGGCGACGATCGGCAGGCCCGACGCGTCCTGGAGGTGCGGGAACCTCAGCGCCCGCGGCGTCGCGTCGTGGCGCGCCAGCACGGCCACCATCTTCGCGGTGTCGATCGCGCTGCCGCCGCCGAGGCCGATCACGCAGTCATGTTCGCCCCCGCGCAGCACCGCGAGCGCCGCCCGCACCGAGGCGACCGTCGGATCCGGCACCACGTCGGCGAAGACGCGCGCGCTGATCCCGGCGGCGCCCAAGGTCTCGCGCACCCGGTCGAGCACGCCGCCGGTCGCCATGAACCGGTCGGTGACGATCAGCGGTGCCGCGAGCCCGAGCTGGCGCAGCGCGTCCGGCAGGCCGGCGAGCGCGCCGCCGCCGACGCGAAGCACCGCCGGCAGGTAGAGCGCCTTCATCACCGCCTCCTCAGGCCAGCGGCTGCGCGTCTTGCACGCGGCGGCAGACCGGCACGACGTAGGGACCTTCCGGGATGAAGGCCACGTGCGGATCGCCGCTGCGGCGCATGCTGGCTTCGATCGCCGAGGCGACGTCGTCGATCACGGTGACGCCGGTGAGGCGCCGCTCCTCGTCGTCCAGCCCGGTGGCGTAGAGCTCGACCCGGCCGAGCCGCATCGACTTGAGCTGCATCTCGGTCTGCCACTCGTCGATGTCGGCGAGCGACTTGGCGTTCAGCGTCGCCAGGAACCGCTCGGCGCCGACCTCGACCAGCCGCGCCTGCGACCGGCGGAACTCTTCACTGCCGAAGCCCTCCGAGCACTCGGACAGCATGATCAGCGTGCCCCCCGGCATCAGGATGTCCAGCGGCGTCACCATGCCCTTGACCGTCTGGTAGTAGGTCTTGTCGAGCGGGTAGCCGGCCGAGGAGGTCACCACGGTGTGATAGCGGCGCGGCACCGGCACCTCGGTCGCCGCGGCCACGAAATCGACCGCCGCCAGGTGGCTCGCGACGATCTCGCCGAAGGTGACGCAGGCGAGATCGCGATCCTCGTCCAGCACCGTGTTCAGCGCGTAGATCTCGCCGATGCGCCGCACGATCTCCAGCTGCTCGTCGTGCAGCGGGTTGCCGATCAGGTTGCACTGCACCGCCAGCGGATCCTCCATGAAGCGCGCCGAGTGGAAGGTGCGTATGGTGGTGTGGTGCGCGACGCCGGGTGCCACCACCTTGCGTCCGCCGGACCAGCCGGCCATGAAATGCGGCTCGACCAGCCCGGTCGCGATGCGCAGCTCGGCGCCCACGAAGCGGCGATCGATGCGGATCGGCGTGCCGCGCGTCTCGGTGACGCCGAGATCGGCGTGCGCCGCATCGTCGCGCGCGAAGTGGTTCTCGACGCGGACATTGGCGAGCACCCAGTCGTCGCCGATCAGCTCGGCGAGCTCCGCGCCCTCGTTGGGCCGGTGCAGGCCGGTGGCGACGAGCACGGTGATCGCTTGGCGGGGGACGCCGCCCGCGATCATGGTCTCGATCATCGGGCGCAGGAACAGGCGGTTCGGCACCGGCCGGGTGATGTCGCAGACCAGGATGCAGGCGCTGGCGCGTCCGCGCACCAGCTCGCGCAGCGCGGCGCTGCCGAGCGGCTGCTCGAACGCCGCCGCGATGGCGGCCGCCGGATCGGGCAGCTTGGCGAGCCGGCGCTTGCGTATCACGGTGGCGTGGGGAGGTGCCGCGACCTGCAGATGCCCGCGACCGAAGGAGAGACTGACCTGTTGCATGGCGCCGATGCTCTGCCGTTGCAGCGCGCTGTCAAGCGCGACCTGGCCGCGGCTCAGCCGCCGATGCTCTCCAGGCCGCCGAGGTAGGAACGCAGGCGGTGCGGCACCAGGATCGAGCCGTCCGCCTGCTGGAAGTTCTCCATCAGCGCGATCAGGGTGCGGCCGACTGCGAGGGCCGAGCCGTTCAGGGTGTGCACGTGGGCGGGACCGCCCGCGCTGCGGAACCGCGCGTTCATCCGCCTGGCCTGGAAGTCGCGCGTGTTGGAGCAGGACGACACCTCCCGCCAGGCCTGCTGCCCCGGCAGCCACGCCTCAAGGTCATAGGTCCGCGCGGCGCCGAAGCCGGTGTCGCCGGCGCAGAGCAGGACCCGGCGATAGGGGATCTCCAGCAGCTCGAACACCCGCTCGGCGCAGCCGGTCATGCGCTCGTGCTCCGCCTCGCTCTGCTCGGGCGTGGTGACGGAGACCAGCTCGACCTTGTAGAACTGGTGCTGGCGCAGCATGCCACGGGTGTCCCGTCCCGCAGCGCCCGCCTCGCTGCGAAAGCAGGCCGAGAGGGCGGCCAGGCGGATCGGCAGGCGCTCGGCGGCGATGATCTCGCCCGCGGTCAGGCTGGTCAGCGGCACCTCGGCGGTCGGGATCAGCCAGCGTCCGTCGGTGGTGGCGAAGGACTGGTCGGCGAATTTCGGCAGCTTGTCGGTGCCGTACATCGCCGCCTCGTTCACCAGCAACGGCACCGCATGCTCGACGTAGCCGTGCTCGCCGGTGTGCAGGTCGAGCATGAACTGTCCGAGTGCGCGCTCCAGCCGCGCCAGCGGCCCGCGCAGCACCACGAAGCGGCTGCCGGAGAGCTTGCCGGCGGCCTCGAAGTCCATCATGCCGAGCGCCTCGCCGAGCTCGAAATGCTGCTTCGGGGTGAAGTCGAAGCTACGCAGCGTTCCGCGCTGATGCACCACGACGTTGGCGTGCTCGTCGGCGCCCTCGGGCACCTCGGCATCGAGCCGGTTCGGCAGCTCGGCCAGCCTGCCGCGTATCAGCGCGTCCAGGGCGGCGGCGTCGCGCTCGAGGGCGTCGATCTCGCCGCGCAGCGCCACCGCCCCCGCCTCGAGATCACCGCTGTCGCCGCGACTTCGCCTGAGCGCGCCGATCTCGGCCGCCAGCGTCTTACGCCGCGACTGCCTCTCCTGCAGCGCCGTCAGGGCGGCGCGTCGTGCCTCGTCGAGTGCCCGCAGTTCCCCTGCGACCGGCGGCAGGCCGCGCCGCGTCAGGTCGGCATCGAACGCGGCCGGATCGGCACGCAGCGCGGCCATGTCGTGCATCAGACGGTCTCGTCCGCGGGCTTGGGTTCGACCAGCCGGGCGGTAAAGATCGACACCTCGTAGAGCAGGATCAGCGGCACCGCGAGGCCGGTCTGGGTGATGACGTCGGGCGGGGTCAGCAGCGCCGCGACGACGAAGGCGCCGACATAGGCGTAGCGCCGCATCTTCTTCAGCCCCTCGGAGCTGACGATGCCGACCTTGGCGCACAGCGTCAGCACCACCGGCAGCTCGAAGGCGATGCCGAACCCCATGATCAGCTTCATCACCAGGGCGAGGTATTCGCTGACCTTGGCCTGCAGCTGTATCTGCAGACCATCCGCGCCGTCGTTCGTCTGAAAGCTGAGGAAGAACTTCCAGGCAAATGGAAATACGAAATAGTACGCGAGCGCCGCCCCGGCTAGGAACAGGATCGGGGTGGCGATCAGGAACGGCGCGAAGGCGCGTTTCTCGCTCCGGTACAGCCCGGGTGCCACGAAGATCCAGATCTGGCTCGCAACCACCGGAAACGACAGGAAACCCGCGCCGAACATCGCCACCTTGAGATAGGTGAAGAACGCCTCATACAGCGCTGTGTATATCAGATGTGGCTGCTCGCCCTTCTGGCGCATGATCTCGGCCAGCGGATGCGCCAGGAACAGGTAGATGCGCGCCGAGAAGTGGTAGCAGAGCAGGAAGCACAGGCCGAACGACACCGACGACCAGAGCAGCCGCCGGCGCAGCTCGACCAGGTGGGCGAGCAGCGGCATGGGCTGGTCGTTGATCGGATCGTCGTCCAGGACCTTCTCCGCCGGCATGGGCCGTCGCTCAGTAGCGGTGCGAGGCAGGACGCATCGTCCCGGGGGGCAGGAAGGCGGGTGCGGGTTCCGCCGCGCGCAGCCGGCGCAGCCGTCGTGCCGCCTCCGGCGGGATCAGGTCCGGCGCCGGGTCGTCGATCTCGGCGAGCGCCTCCTCGGCGTCGAGGCGCTCTGCCGCCTGCTGCGGGGCACCGTAGCCGGCGTGACCGCCATGCAGCAGCTGACGTCCCGAGACCATCGCGTCGCCATCGGCGATCGCGGGCGCGACCGGCTGGGCGCCCGGGATCGCGGTCGAGGAGGCGGCCGGTATCGGGCTCAGCGGGTTCTCGACCAGCGTGCGACGGATCGACCCGTCCCCGTCCAGCGCCTTCATCACCTGGCCGCGCAGGTTCATGCTGCGCAGCTGGCGCAGCGAGTCGCGGGCCTCGCCCAGGTCGGCGTCGCGCACCATCTCGTCGACGTGGGTCTGGAACTCGCCGGCGAGCTTGCGGCCCTTCTTCAGCAAGTCGGTGATCGCGCGTATCGCCGTCGGCATGTCCTTCGGCCCGATGAAGATCAGTCCGACGATGCCGATCAGCATGATCTCGGACCAGGCGAAGTCGAACATGCGGACCCGGGATCTCCGGCGGCGCGCGGCCGCCCTGCTTTGTGACGCTGGAGGCGGCTAGCTAGCACGGCTCCGGGGAAGCCGAAACTGCGGCCTCGCCCACGTCCCCGGGCTCGGCCGTCGCCGGGGCGTCCGACCCAGCCGGGTCGAGCAGCAGCTCGTCGCGGCGGGGCAGCTCGCCCAGGTCGCGCAGCCCGAAATGGCTCAGGAAGCTCGGCGACGTGCCCCACAGCACCGGCCGTCCGGGCACCTGCTTGCGGCCGCGCGGCACGATCAGGGCCGCCTCCAGCAGCGCGTCCAGCGTCGACTGGCCGAGCGAGACGCCGCGTATCTGCTCGATCTCGGTGCGGGTGCAGGGCTGGTGGTAGGCGATCACCGACAGCGTCTCCATCGCCGCGCGCGCCAGCCGGCGCGGCCGGTGCATCACCCGGGTCAGGTGCGGCGCCAGGTCCGGCGCGGTGCGGAACTGCCAGCCGCCCGCGACCTCGACCGGTCGTACGCCGCGACCGGCATACAGCGCCAGCAGCGCGTCGAGCACCGCCCGCACGGCGCGCGCACCCTCCTCCTCGCCCTGCGGCGCCGCGTCGTGCGTCCGCAGCAGCTGCAGCAGCGCCTGCTCCCGCACCGGCTCGCTGCTGGCGAACAGCAGCGCCTCGGCCAGCCGCACCGCTAACGATGCGTCGCTCACTCGGCGGCCTCCTGGCGCACCGCCTGCGACAC
>CAXTOE010000055.1:10326-10853 GCA_964245685.1 uncultured Acetobacteraceae bacterium
CAGGGTGCGTCGCAGCAGGATGGCGCCGAACTGCCGCTCCTGGTGCAGCTCCACCGCACCGCTGCGGGCGAGCTCCAGCCCGGCGAGCAGGGTGCCGGCGAGCGCCGCACGCCGCTCCCGCTCGCCCGCCCGCTGCGGCACCCCCATCCACTCGGGCAGGAAGCGCTCCAGCGGGCACCACTCGACCGCCGGCTCGCCGAGCAGCAGCCGCAGCCGCGTCAGCGCGTGCCGCATCGTCCAGAAGGCCGGCGGCTCGGGCCGGTAGCGGCGCTTCCTGGCGGTCCGCCGCATCGCCGCCAGGTAGCCGCCGAGCAGCTGCGTCAGGTCGAGCGACGGGCCGGAGCGGTCGATCTCGGTCAGCACCTCCGCGGCACCGCGGGCGAACACCGCGTGGCCGAGCCGGTCGCGTCCGTCGAGCCAGGCGGCGGCGCGTCCGACATGGGCGAGCTCGGCCAGCCGCGCGGCCAGCTGCTCTGCCGCGGCCTCTCCCGCCTCGGGCATGCCGGTTTCCTGCGGCAGAAGCAGCC
>CAXTOE010000055.1:10871-11269 GCA_964245685.1 uncultured Acetobacteraceae bacterium
GAGCTCCAGCCGCAGCTGGCGCCTGGCCTCGACCACCGCGAGATACTGCTCGACCAGACGCAGGATCGAGATGCGCGCGAGGTCGACCTTCTGCGCCCGCGCCAGCTCGAGCAGCAGGTCGAGCGGCCCCTCGAAGCCGTCGAGCTGCAGCAGCGGCACGTCGGCGTCAGACCCGGACGGCGGATCCGGACGGCTCAGCACGACAGGCGGTCCCGCTCGCGGGACCAGGCGTCGAGGTCGAGCGGCCGGCGCCGCGACCGCACGAGGCCACGTGCCCGCTCGAGCCGGACCAGTGCTGCCTCGCGCAGCGGCGTCGCGTGCTCGAGCACGTCGGCGCTGTCGGCGAGCCGGCCCGAGCAGTGCAGCGCCACGTCGCAGCCGGCCGCGAGCGCCAGCGC
>CAXTOE010000056.1:0-5455 GCA_964245685.1 uncultured Acetobacteraceae bacterium
GCGTCGAGCAGGTCCAGTACCCCGATCTCGCGTATCGCGCTGCCGAAGAACACCGGCGTGAGGTGGCCGGCGTCGAAGGCCTCGCGGTCGAACTCCGGCAGTGCGGCCGCGACCAGGTCGAGCTCGTCGCCGAGCGCCTGCAGGCGCGGATCGGACTGCGGCAGCTCCTGGGTCAGGCGCAGCGCGCGCGAGCGCACGTCGTAGGTGCCGGCGAACTCGGCCGCGCGTCCCACCGGCCAGGTCGCCGGCGCGGTGTCGAGTGCCAGCGTGCCGCCGACCTCGTCGAGCAGCGCGAACGGGTCCTGCGCCTCGCGATCCATCTTGTTGACGAAGGTGATGATCGGGATGTCGCGCAGCCGGCAGATCTCGAACAGCTTGCGGGTGCGCGCCTCGATGCCGCGTGCGGCGTCGATCACCATCACCGCGGAATCCACCGCGGTCAGGGTGCGGTAGGTGTCCTCGGAGAAGTCCTCGTGGCCGGGCGTGTCGAGCAAGTTGAAGATGCAGCCGCCGTACTCGAAGGTCATCACCGAGGTGACCACCGAGATGCCGCGCTCGCGCTCGATGCCCATCCAGTCCGAACGCGTCCGTCGCCGCTCGCCCTTGGCGCGCACGTTGCCGGCGAGCTGGATCGCGCCGCCGGCGCGCAGCAGGCGCTCGGTCAGCGTGGTCTTGCCGGCATCCGGATGCGAGATGATCGCAAACGTGCGCCGCCGCGCGATCTCGGCCGCGATCTCGGTCATGCGCGGCGCCGCGGAGGGCTCAGCGCGAGTAGAACTCGACGACGAGGTTCGGCTCCATCGTCACCGGGTACGGCACGTCGGTCAGCTTCGGCGAGCGCGCGAAGCGGCCCTTCATCTGGCGATGATCGACCTCGAGATATTCCGGCACGTCGCGCTCGGCGTTCTGTGCCGCATCGAGCACCACGGCGAGCTGCTTGGACTTCTCCCGCACCTCGATCACGTCGTTGTCGCGCACCAGGAAGGACGGGATGTTGACCTTGCGCCCGTTCACCGTGACGTGGCCGTGATTGACGAACTGGCGCGACGCGAACGGGGTCAGGGCGAACTTCAGGCGGTAGATTACCGCGTCCAGCCGGCGCTCCAGCAGATCGATCAGGTTCTCCGAGGTGTCGCCCTTGCGGCGCACCGCCTCCTCGTAATACTTGCGGAACTGCTTCTCGCTGATGTTGCCGTAGTAGAATTTCAGCTTCTGCTTGGCCATCAGCTGCACCGAGAAGTCCGACGGCTTCTGCTTGCGCCGCTGGCCGTGCTGGCCGGGACCGTATTCGCGCTTGTTGATCGGGGACTTGGCACGTCCCCACAGGTTGACGCCGAGCCGGCGATTGACCTTGTACTTGCTCTCGAGGCGCTTGCTCACGGCAAACCCTTCCTTGTCCCGCGCGATCTTCGGATCGTGTGCGGCTTTGTTGCACCGGTAGGCCCCGACCGACATGGTCGCGGCGGGCGCGGTCCGTATCACCGTGCTGTCGCCTGAGCCGAGGCTCAGGACATGACAGAGCGGCCGGAACCGTCCACGTTCCCAGCAGTAGCGGCGGCCTATAGGGAGATCCCGGCACGCTGTCAATCGAGCGCCCGGCGGGGCGCCTCCCGGGGCAAGATCGTATCACCGCCCGGCGATATCGGTGGTGGCGGCCCGGGCCCCGCGGCCGCTATGATGCATCCGGACGACCGGCGGCAGATCCGGCGCCTGGGAGGATGGACGGCTCGGATGCGTCTGTATCGCGAGGTGGTGCAGCTTCCGCCCGGCCAGTCCTTCAAGGCCTGGTCGCACGGCTACCCGCACGGGACCGTCAAGTGGCACTTCCATCCCGAGTACGAGGTCCATCTCGTCACCGCGACCTCGGGTCGCGCCTTCGTCGGTGACCATGTCGGCGGGTTCTCGCCCGGCCACCTCGCCTTCCTCGGCCCGAACCTGCCGCATAACTGGATCAGCGACGTGCCGCCCGGGAGCGTCGTGCCGCAACGCGGGCTGGTGGTGCAGTTCCCGGACGCCTTCATCCGTCGCTGCATCGATGCCTTCCCCGAGCTGCGTTCGCTGGACGCGGTGCTCGAGGAGAGCCTGGGCGGCTTGGAATATCCGCCCGAGGCGAGTGCCGCTGCTCTGGAGCTGATGACCGCGCTGCAGACCGCGCAGGGAGCAGCAGGCCTCGCGTCGTTCTTCGGCCTGATGCGCGTCATCAGCACGAGCCCGCAGCGCAGGCGCCTGTCCAGCCCGCGCTACCAGCCATGCGCACGCGACACCGTGCACAAGGCGCTGGAGCACGTGCTGCTGCATATCGAGCGCAACCTCGCCGGCGAGTTGCGCGAGAGCGACATGGCGGCGCTGAGCGGCTACAGCCAGAGCAGCTTCTCGCGCGCCTTCCACCGCCAGGTCGGGCAGCCCTTCGTGCGCTACGTCAACGAGAAGCGGATCGCGCGGTCCTGCGACCTGATGCGGCATACCGATCGCGGCATCGCGGAGATCTGCTTCGCGGTCGGCTTCAACAACGTCTCGAACTTCAACCGGCAGTTCCTGTTGCACCGCGCGACCACGCCGTCGGCGTGGCGCCGCGCCGTCCGCCAGTCCCGCACCCAGGGGCAGTCGCAGGGCCAGGGCCGCTCCCGGGCCGCCTGACGAGACAACAAGACACAGTAGAGGATGCTTCGAATGTCCGGCTCCAACACACGCATGACCGCCATCGTCTGCCACGGTCCGGAGGATTACCGGGTCAGCGACGTGCCGCGTCCGAGTGCCGGTCCGCGCGAGGCGGTGATCCGCATCGCCTCGTGCGGCATCTGCGCCAGCGACTGCAAATGCTGGCAGGGGGCCAAGATGTTCTGGGGCCAGGAGCCCGGCACCGGCTGGGTCAAGCCGCCGGTGATCCCGGGCCACGAGTTCTACGGCGTGATCGAGGAGCTCGGCGAAGGGGCGGAGGCGCATTTCGGCGTCAAGGCCGGGCAGCGCGTCATCGCCGAGCAGATCGTGCCCTGCGACAAGTGCCACTACTGCCGCACCGGCTCGTACTGGATGTGCGAGGTGCACAACATCTTCGGCTTCCAGCGCGAGGTCGCCGACGGCGGCATGTCGGAGTACATGCGCCTGCCGGCGACCTCGCGCGTGCACGTGATCCCCGACGAGATGCCGCTCAACGACGCGGCGATCATCGAGCCGCTGTCCTGCGCGATCCACACCGTGCAGCGCGGCGAGATCCAGCTCGCCGACGTGGTGGTGCTGGCCGGCGCCGGGCCGATCGGGCTGATGATGGTCCAGGTGCTCAAGCTCAAGACGCCGCGCAAGCTGATCGTCATCGACATGTCCGACGAGCGCCTCGCCCTGGCGCGCCGCTACGGTGCCGACGTGACCATCAACCCCGGCACGCAGGACCCGGCGGCGATCGTGATGGGGCTGACCGGCAACTACGGCTGCGACGTCTATATCGAGGCGACCGGATCGCCCGGCGGCGTCACCCAGGGGCTCGGGCTGATCCGCAAGCTCGGCCGCTTCGTCGAGTTCTCGGTGTTCGGCAAGGAGACCTCGGTCGACTGGTCGATCATCGGCGACCGCAAGGAGCTCGACGTGCGCGGCGTGCATCTCGGCCCGTACTGCTACCCGATCGCGATCGACCTGCTGACGCGCGGCCTGGTCACCTCGGACGGCATCGTCACCCACGAGTACGACCTGAACGACTGGGACACCGCGATCCGCATGGCCAACGGCATGGACAGCATCAAGGTGCTGATGACGCCGGGCTCCACGCGCCGCGGCGCGATCGCCCAGGCGGCCGTCTAGGGCAGCACCGGATGGGCGAGTTCACCGGCCGGCGGGCGCTGGTCACCGGTGCGGGGAAGGGCATCGGCCGGGTGGTGGTCGAGCGCCTCTGCGCCCGCGGCGCCGAGGTGGTGGCACTCAGCCGCTCGGCCGCGGATCTGCACACGCTCGCCGCGGAGACCGGTTGCGGCACCATCGCCGCCGACGTCTCCGACATGACGGCGACGCTCGCGGCCCTCGAGGCCGTGCCCGGCTTCGACCTGCTGGTGAACAATGCCGGCATCAGCCGGCTCGCCTCCTTCATCGAGACCGGGCAGGGGGATTTCGAGGCGATCATGGCGGTGAACGTGATCGCGCCGATGCGGATCGCGCAGCACGTCGCGGCACGGCTGATCGCGGCCAAGCGGCCCGGCGCGATCGTCAACGTGTCCAGCATCGCGGCCACGGTGGGCCTCGCCGACCACACCGCCTACTGCGCCTCCAAGGGCGCGCTCGACGCCATGACCCGGGTAATGGCGGTCGAGCTCGGCCCGCACGGCATACGCACCAACAGCGTCAACCCGACCGTCACCCTCACCCCGATGGCGGTGATGGCGTGGTCGGATCCGCTCAAGGCGGCACCGATGCGCGGCCGCATCCCGATGGGCCGCTTCGTGCAGCCGGTCGAGGTGGCCGACACGATCTGCTACCTGCTGGGCGAGGGTGCGGCGATGATCAACGGCGTCTGCCTGCCCGTCGATGGCGGCTTCGGCGCCAGCTGACCGAGCGCTGCGGTGTCGGCAGAGTTTACATAATTACGCCCCGTTCCGCGACTGCCCGCCGGCGACGCCGCGTGTTCTGCTCTAACGAATTGAGAAGGCGATGTAATTAGGCGCGCACATGACATCTTCGGATCCTGGCCCGCATCTTGCTCATTACGTTGCGGTGGCGACATCGTCCGCGCCAGAAACGTTCCTCCAGGATCAGGACCCAGGCCGTGAGAATCCATTCGCTCTTCTCGAAGTTCCTGCCCGCCGTGGCGCTGGTCGCGATGACCGGCACCGCCGTCGCCGGACCCAACCTCGTCACCAACGGCTCGTTCGAGGACACGACGCTCTCGACCAAGGGCACCTTCAACGGCCATGTCAGCGGCTGGAGCGGCGGCTCGGCGCTCACCTATCTCGACACCCCCGGCACCGCGGACAATGGAGCCTACCTCTCGGTCTACGGCCCCTTCCCCAAGACCAGTCCGGACGGCGGCAACTTCGTCGAGGCCGACGGCCTGCCGAACTACAACTCCGCCATCTACCAGGTGCTTTCCGGCCTCACCGTCGGCGCCTACTACACCCTGACCTTCGACCAGGCGGCGGGTCATCTGTTTTTTTTCACCGGCACGACCTAGTAGTAGTGGTAGGTCATCTTCGGCAGCGTCACGCAGGATTCGAGCAAGTTCTCTCTGCCCCAGGGCGGCGTCGGACCCTGGCAGCAGCAGACCATGACCTTCCAGGCCAGTGCGGCGACGCAGACGCTCAGCTTCCTCGCGATCGGCACGCCCACCGGCGCGCCGCCGATCTCCTTCCTCGACGGCGTCTCGATGACAGCGGTTCCGGAGCCGGCGAGCCTGGTGCTGATGGGGACCGGACTGCTCGCGCTGGGCGTGGTGCTGGGCCTGCGCCGTCGCGGCGCGCGGCCGGCTTCCGCCTGC
>CAXTOE010000056.1:5465-10978 GCA_964245685.1 uncultured Acetobacteraceae bacterium
CAAGGTGCGGCCGGGCATGCGCATCCTCTTCGAGGTGCCGCCGCCGCTCGACGCGGCCGCGTGGGGCAACGTCCCGCGCGGCCGCGTCGTCGGCTCTCTGCCAGCCTTCCCGCCTGCGAGGACGAGCTCCGTGTCACAGCACCTGCCGCAGCTGCACGCGTTCCTGATCGAGATGCTGCGCCTGTGCATCTGGCTGTCGCTGCTCGCGGTGATCTTCCTGCCGCTGGAGCGGCTGTTCGCGCTGCATCCGCAGAAGATCCTCCGCCGGGCGATCGGCGTCGACCTGTGCTACTACTTTCTCAGCAGCCTGCTGCCGGGGCTGATCCTGGCGGTGCCTCTGTCCCTGGTCGCCTGGACCGCGCATCGCCTGGTCCCGGACGGCGTGCACGCCACGGTGGCGGCGTGGCCGTTCTGGTTGCGCGCGGCGACGGCGCTGGTGGTCGGCGAGATCGGCTTCTACTGGGGACATCGCTGGAGCCACGAGATCCCGCTGCTGTGGCGCTTCCACTGCATCCATCACGCGGCCGGGCAGATGGACTTCATGGTCCACACCCGCGCCCACCCGGTGGACATGGTGTTCACCCGCCTGGTCGGGCTGGTGCCGCTCTACGTGCTCGGACTGGCCAACCCGACCGGCGCCTCGGGCAGCGTCGTGCCGCTGCTGATCACGCTGGTCGCCACGATCTGGGGCTTCTTCATCCACGCCAACCTGCGCTGGCGGCTGGGCCCGCTGGAGTGGCTGGTCGCGACCCCGGCGTTCCACCACTGGCACCACACGCTGCACGGCCCGATCGACCGCAACTACGCCTCGATGCTGCCCTGGCTCGACCGCGTGTTCGGCACCCATCACCTGCCGCGCGACCAGTGGCCGACCACCTACGGGATCGAGGCCGAGATGCCGGCACGGCTGGGGCAGCAGCTGATACATCCGTTCCGCGCCGCACCCTGACGCACCGGCGCCGCGGCCGCACGCCCTGCGCGAAACCCGGCGCGTCTAAAAAAGCGTGCGGAGGCTCCGCCTCTGATAGGATCGCGACGCGACCCCGGGGGAGACCGACCGTTGCCCGTCGACGAGATCGTCGATATCGGCCGAGCCGACATCAGGCGGAGGCGCCAGCTGCTGCGTCGCCTCGGCGTGCCGCTGCTCGGCGTGGCGCTGGTCATCCTCTCCATCCTGGGCATCGCGCTCTACAGCTACCGCGCCGACCGCGCGGCCGCCCTGGTGCTGTCGCGCGCGGTGCTGGACGGGCTGCAGGCGCGGATTGCCCGCGAGGTCGACGGCTATCTCAGCCCGGCGACGCAGGCGGCGCTGATCGCGCGCGACATGGTGGCGCGCCGCGCGATCCCGGACGACCGCACGGCGATCGAGGGCTTCGCCGCCAGCATGCTCAACCAGGTGCCGCACCTGGAGGGCTTCTACGCCGCCAGCGGCGACGGCAACTTCATCATGGTGCGCCGCGACCCTCGTGGCGGCACCGACACCAAGCTGATCCTCAACCTGCCCGGCAGCCGACAGGTCTCCTCGACGCACCTCGACGCGTCCGGACGGATCGTGGACACCACGCCCGAGCCTGGCGACGACTTCGATCCGCGGCAGCGCGTCTGGTATCAGGGCGCGCTGAAGACCGACGGCATCTACTGGACGGCGCCGTACGTGTTCTACACCACCCGCGCGCCCGGCATCACCGCCGCGATCCGCTTCACCCAGGCCGGCAGCGCCGACCAGGTGTTCGGCGTCGACATCACGCTGGAGGCGCTGTCGGGCTTCCTCGATTCGCTGCCGATCGGGCGCACCGGACGGGCGGCCATCGTCGACGCCGCCGGCGACGTGATCGCGGCACCCAACCTGGTGCACCAGGCGCCGGCGGCCGGACTGCCGACGGTCGGAGGACGGGCGGGCGCGGGGGCGCTGAACGATCCGGCGCTGTCGCGCGCCTATGACCGGTTCCGCATCGACGGCTACGGCAGCCGCACCCTGGTCATCGGCGGCAAGCGATACGTCACCATCGCGCGACGGCTCCCGGCGGCGGGACAGGACTGGGTGCTGCTGATCGCCGCGCGGGAGAGCGACTTCACCGCGCTGGCCGAGAACAACAGCCGTCAGCATCTCCTGCTCTCGCTGATCACCATGGTGCTCGCCGTCCTGCTCGGGCTGCTGCTGGTGCGGCAGAACCGGCGGGTCGAGCGCACCGCGCGCCTGCTGTCGGTGAGCCGCGAGACCGGCGCGCGCGAGACGCGTGCGCTCTCGGCGCTGGCCGCGCAGCCGGGCCTGTTCGACCCCGGACGGGAGGTGCCCGCCCTCACTGAGAGCCTGGCCGAGCTCAGCGCCGCCCGGCGCGCCAGCATCTGGCGACTGACCGGCGGCGGCCGCGTGCTGCGCTGCGAGGACGCGTTCGACGCGCACGGCGGCGAGACGCGGCAGGGCGGACATCTCGAGGGGCTCGAGCTGGCACGCTCGGAGCTGCCGGGCTTCTTCGACGTGCTCGACCAGGGCGAGACGATCGAGGTCGCCGACGCGGCCGCGGACAGGCGCACCGCCTCGCTGCACCGGCTGCTGATGCGGCCGTTCGGCAGCCACGCGCTGTCGATGCTGCCGGTGCAGGGTGCGCAGGGCGTCTCCGGCGCCGTGCTGCTGGAGGACGCGGCGGAGGCGGGCCGGGCGCGCAACTTCGCCCAGGCGGTGTCGAGCATCGTGGCGCTGCGCATCGGCAGCCGCGAGCAGACGGAGGAGACCGCCGGCGAGGCGGAGGCCGCGGACGCCGGGTACGACGGCGGATCCGGCGTGCCACCGCACGTGCCGGCCGCGGAGGGCACGCAGGCGTTCAGCGCGCTGCTGACGCCGGCCCGGCCCAGGCCGGACGACGGCGACCCGGCCGGGCTCGCCGCCACCTGGTTCCCCGAGGTCGCGGCCATGATCATCCGGTTCGACGACGCGATCACCCTGGGGCGTCCCGACCAGGCCGGCGTGACCGCGATCGCCGACGAGATCGCGACCGCGATGCAGGCGATCGCCACGCGCTACGCGCTGCCCTACATGAAGCTGACCGGTCATCACCTGGTGGCGGCGGCGGGCTGCGTCCCGGATCCCGATCCCACCGCGGCGGCGCGTCTCGCCGATGCCGCACTCGCGGCGCGCGAGGCGTGCCTGTCGCTGCTGAGCCGGTCCGGCTACGAGCCGGTGTTCCACATCGGCCTCGATGTCGGCACGGCGCTGGGCTGCGTCCTGGGCGAGTCGCCGCGCCTGTTCAACCTGTGGGGCGACGTCGTGCGCAACGCCGAGATGATGGCGCACAGCGCCAGCGGCGGCGGCGCGATCCAGGTCAGCGAGAGCGCCTACACGCGGCTGCGCCAGGACTTCCTGTTCCGCACGCGCGGCACCTTCTACCTGCCGCGCATCGGGCCCGCGCGCACCTTCATCCTGGCCGGTCGCCGGTGACGCGGGTCGCACTGGTGCTGGGCGGCATCGGCCGCGGCGTGCGCAGCCGGGGCGGCTTCGCGCTGATGCTCGCCGCCAGCGCCTGGGGCGTGCTGCAGGCATCAGTGCGCCCGCTGTCGTGGCGCCGGACGGTGCGCCACGAGTTCACCCTGACCCTGCGTCAGGCGATCGGCGGCGGCCTGGCCACCATCCTGGTGACCGCCTCGCTCACCGGCTTCGGCGTCGTCTACGAGGCGCTGTACTGGCTCGGCGTGGCCGGCGAGGCGCAGCTCACCGGCGGCGTCCTGGTCAGCGTCCTGGTCCGCGAGCTGACGCCGCTGCTGGTCAGCCTGATCCTGCTCGGGCGCAGCGGCATGCTGACCGTCACCGAGCTCGGCATGCTGCAGACCGGCGGCCAAGTGCGCACCATGCTGGCGAGCGGGATCGACCCGTTCCTGCTGCTGGTGCTGCCGCGCACCCTCGCCTTCGCGCTTGCCGGCTTCACGCTCGGCATCCTGTTCGCCGCCGCGGCGCTGGTGGTCGGCTTCGTCGTCAGCAGCGCGGTCGGCCAGGTGCAGGACAGCCTGTGGACCTTCCTCGACCAGGTGGTCTCCGCGATCACCGTGCACGACTACATGCTGATCCCCGCCAAGCTCGCCGTGATCGGCTTCCTGGTCGGGCTGAGCTGCTGCCTCACCGGCCTCACCGCGGACGCCGACGACGATCTCGCCAGCCTGATGCCGCGCGGCTTCGTGCACGGCATCCTGGTGATCATGGTCGCCGACGTCCTGCTCACCCTCAGCGTGTAGCCGGTGCCGACGCCCGCCGCGCGCCCGGGCCGGGATCAGCCGGTGCTGGAGCTGCTGTCCGCCCTGCCCGCCTTCGAGGAGAGCGCGCTGCCGAACGTGCCGCTCGAGCTGCGGCTGGGGCGCGGCGACTGCGCCCTGATCGAGAGCTACGATCCGGAGCGGGCGGCTGCCTTCGCCGACCTGTGCAGCGGCATGATCGCGCTCCGCCACGGCGCGGTGCGCTGCATGGGGTTCGACTGGAGCGAGCTCGGCTGGGAGCGGGCCTGCGCGCTGCGCGGCCGCATCGGCCGCATCCACGGCAAGGGAGCCTGGATCGGCATGCTGCGCACCCACGTCGACATCATGCTGCCGCAGCTGCACCACACCCGCACGCCGGAGTTCGCGATCGCGCAGTCCGCCAACGCGCTGGCCAGCCGGCTCGGGCTGCCGGGGCTGCCGCTGGTGCGGCCGGACCGGCTGTCGGAGGGCGACCTGATTCGCGCCGCCTGCGTGCGCGCGTTCCTCGGCGAGCCGAGACTGCTGCTGCTGGAGAACCCGGTCACCGCCGAGCATGCCGAGCTGATCGACCCGCTGCTCGACCTGCTGTCGCAGGCGCTGGACCGGGGTGCGGCGGCGATCTGCTTCACCCGCGACGTGCCGCTCTGGCAGGCGCAGAACTTTCCCACCAGCCATCGCCTGCATCTGCTGGAAGACGGGCTGAGCCCGCGACACGGCCGATGACGCCCCCGATCCGGAGCGTTTGAATGCTGCAGAAACGCCGTCCCGAGCAACCGCGCCGGCTGCTGCGGCTGCGCCACACCGACGAGTGGGTCGGGCTGCTGGTGGTGCTGGCAGGTACGCTGTTCTTCGGCGCCATCTTCGAGGCCGGCGTGCTGCGCCGCTGGCTGCATCCGGACTCGCAGCTTCACCTGGTGCTGCCGCAGAGCGGCTTCGGCGGCCTGACTCCCGGCGCAGACATCGACGTGCTTGGCACCCACGCCGGCCGTATCGACCGGATCGTGCTCAACCCGGACGGCGAGATGTACGCGCTCGCCACCATCGAGCGTCAGACCGATCCCTATATCCGCCGCGACAGCCACGCCACCATACGCCGCCGCTACGGCGTCGCCGGCGCGGCCTACGTCGACATCACGCGCGGCTCGGGAAAGATGCTGGACTGGGACTACGCGGTGCTGACCGCAACCGTCGAGCCGAACCCTGCCGACACGATCACCTCGACCCTGAACCAGGTCAAGGCGGAGCTGCTGCCGACGCTGGCGCACGCCCAGCACGCCATGACGACGCTGGAC
>CAXTOE010000056.1:10988-11222 GCA_964245685.1 uncultured Acetobacteraceae bacterium
CATCACCGACATCAAGGCCGGACAGGGCTCGGCGGGACGGCTGCTGACCGACGACACGCTGATCCGGCGCACCGAGGACGTGGTGGCGACGCTGAAGGCGGACGTGGCTCAGCTGGCGCCGATCCTCGCCCGGGTGACGCCGCTGCTGAACCAGTCCCACGCGGTGCTGGCGAACGTGCAATCGATCTCCGCCGACGCCGCACGGGCGACGCCGCAGCTGCCGGCGATCACGCG
>CAXTOE010000057.1:0-11214 GCA_964245685.1 uncultured Acetobacteraceae bacterium
GTCGAAAATCGTAGGCCATGAATGATCTCGATCGTCTGGCATTTGATCGGGATCTACGCTTTCGAGATAGCGCCAACGAGGAGGCAATCTCCCTTCGCCAAAGCCTGGCGGCGGCCAGGCCCAAAGAGCTGGCTGATCTGCTAGAAGCTCATCTGCTTGACGCTCGCATCGCGGGGCATGAGGCCGCGACTGAGCTGCATCTCGCCGCGCTCCGCGCGCAGGCGAGACAATGGGAGAAGGCTCTACAACTGCTTAGGGAAGTAGCCTTCGAGCATCCAGAGCAACAGAATGAGGTCAGAAATCGGGTTGCTCAGGTTCTCAAGAACCTTGCTTCCTCTCCGTCGGGAGAAGGAGCGCTCGATCAAGCTGCCACGATCGAGGCGAACGCCGACATGCTGCCGGATGGTGCAGCTGGCAGTCAGGTCTCGCTCTTCCTGGCGGATCGGCTGAAGGCGCTTGATCTACCGGAGCGCGCGGCGCCGATCATCCAAAGGATGATGCGGGCAAGTCCCTCCGGTTCCGATAGGGCGCAGCTCGGATCACAGCTGGCTACGCTCGACCTGCAGCAGGACGACTTCGGCGGTGCGCGGGCGGCACTGAGCGAGTCTGAGTGCGGGGGTCTATCGCGAGAGGCGACCGAGACGCGCCTTCTCCTATCGGCACGCGCATTAGCGGGCGCCGGCCAGCGCGACCAGGCGCTAGCCGTACTCGCTCCCCTGCAAGATGCGTCAGCTCTCGAACTACGGGCCACGCTGCTCGCCGACCGTGGAGACTGGAGCGGAACAACCGACGCGCTCCTCCTTTCTTCCGGCCATACGTTGCCGCCAGCGGGAAAGATCGATGCAGCTGGTCAGGATCTGCTGCTGAGGCTGGCGTCTGCCGCTTCCCGCACCGCGGATCGGGTTCGGATCGAGCGAGTGAGAAAGCTGGGTGAAGGACGTTTCAGTGATCCCGGGAAGCAGGCGCTGTTCCATCTGCTGACCTCTGACCCAGTCAAGGACGACGGACGACCAACAATGCCGTCTTCCGAGGTCGCGGTTCTCGACCATACACCGGCGATCCTCAATACGATCTCGAAGTGACGCCTCCTCGGGGCGACGCGCTGCCCAAGAAAGTCCTTGCAACGCTTGCCCTTAGGACCTAATTGACCCCCCCTTGGCCCAAGGGGGCGATCCCGCCCAACAGGCCGTCTACTGGTTAGGGGGTACGTGATGAACGCACTTGCTCAACTGGGGATGGTCTCGGATATTCCGAGCAATAACCAGATACCCAACGCATCTTCTGCGGAAGATGCAGATTGCAAGGATTATTTCGTCGAGAAGGACGGGATGAAGTTTGCTGGTATGCATCTCCTCGTCGACCTCTGGGGTGCAAGAAATCTTTCACATCCTGCCTTGATCGACCATTCTTTGTGTGAGGCCGCGCTGGCTGCCGGCGCCACTATCCTGCACAGCCATTTCCATCATTTTTCACCCAATGGCGGCGTGTCCGGCGTGGTCGTGCTCGCTGAGAGCCACATCTCGATACATACCTGGCCGGAACGCGATTTCGCGGCGATCGACATCTTCATGTGCGGTGACTGTAATCCGCACCTCGCAATACCGGTGCTGCAGAGGACCTTCCAGGCGGATCGCGTCGAGCTCGATGAGCAACGTAGAGGACGGATATTCTAGTCACTTCCCAGCAGACCCCGGCGTCGCCGCCTCGCTGACCTGGTGGATCAGGAATACAGAGGTCTATCGGCTATGTCATCTGACGTCTGGATCGATGAAACGCTCTACCCAGCCTGGGGGCAACGCTTCCGGGTGAAGCAGGAGTTGGCGCGTCTGAGGAGTGTCTATCAGGATATCGTCATCTTCGAGAGCGAGACGCACGGCCGCGTCCTCATGCTCGACGGCATCATCCAGATCACGGAACGTGACGAGTTCGTCTACCAGGAGATGATGACTCACGTTCCCTTGCTCACCCATGGAGGGGTCACGAGCGTTCTTATCATCGGAGCAGGGGATGGTGGTGTACTGCGGCGGGTCTTGCAGCACAACGGCATAGAGCGGGTCGTCATGGTTGAGATCGATGGCGACGTCATCCGGCTTTCGAAGGAATTCCTGCCCGATATCGCCGGAAATGCGTGGCACGACGCGAGGGCTGAAGTGATCGTCGGCGACGGCATCGACTTCGTCATCAAAGCCGCCAGCGGATCGTTCGACGTCATTCTCGTCGACAGCACCGATCCGGTAAGTGTGGGAGAAGTGCTGTTCACCGACGAGTTCTACGACCACTGCGGGCGGATATTGACCGACAACGGGATTATCGTGAACCAGTGCGGCGTGCCGTTCATGCAGGCTGATGAGTTAAGACAAAGCAGCCTGCGTCGCGCACGATCTTTCCCGCATGTCGCAGCCTATCTCGCGGCTGTTCCCTCCTATGTCGGCGGCTTCATGACGCTGGGCATAGCCGGGAAAGGGCAGGGGTTCATCCAGCCAGACGTCGGCGTCGTCAGGGAGCGTGCCCGAGCCGCCGGCATCCTCGGCCTTACCCGTTACTGGACGCCCGAAATGCAGATCAGCGCCTTCAATCTCCCGCCCTACATCGCCGAGTATCTGAGGAACGGTGATTAATCCGCCTACCTGATCACAGACGGCCGAACTCGTCTCGTTCCGGTGAGCGCTCGGCGTGCGGACCGAGCTTGCCGGTGACGTCGTCACCGAGAGCGTTCTCCACTGGGTCAGGCGTCTCCGGGTCCGACGGGTCAGTCGCTGCCGGCGTCGACTCCACATTCTGACTGCCGGCCCGGGTTCCACCGAACCTGTCGGCTCCCCCGGCATCAGCAGCGTCCGGGATCTTGTGATTCCCGGTATCTTGCTCGTCATCGGTGTGTTGGATGGTGTCTTCTGAATGGGGCTGCTTCACGGCTTTGTCTCCTGCTCAGTCAGGAGCAACGTATCGGAGGCCTAAAGTTTCAGGACAGGCCAGCCTCCTACTGGGTTGCGAAGCTCTGCACGAGGCTCCCTGCGATCATGTGCCAGCCGTCGATGAGGACGAAGAAGATAAGCTTGAACGGCAGGGAGATGGCGCTGGGCGGCAGCATCATCATTCCCAACCCCATCAAGACGCTGGAGACGACGATGTCGATCACCAGGAAGGGCATGTAGAGGAGGAACCCCATCTCGAAGCCGCGCCGCAACTCGCCGATCATGAAGGCGGGAACCAGAGCCCGCCAGGGTGTCCCGTCCGATGCCGACTGCGGCAGCTTGGCGATGTCGAGAAACAAGGTGAGATCAGCTGGTCTCACGTTGAGGAGCATGAAGTGCCGAAACGGCTCGGCCGCGGCGCGCAACCCGTCCATCTCGCCGATGCTTCCGGCCAGCAGGGGGGAGATGCCGGCGTCCCACGACTGCGTCAGAACCGGCTGCATCACGAAGAAGGTCAGGAACAAGGCAAGGCCGATCAGGACGGTGTTCGGCGGTGTCCCCTGCGCGCCGAGGGCACCGCGAAGCAGCGATATGACGATGACGATCCGGGTGAAGGCGGTGACCATCACCAGCAGGCTCGGTGCCAGAGACAGCATCGTGATCAGCGCGGTGAGCTGCACTAGGCGACCGGTCGCGCCTGTTTCCCCGGCATGACCGAGATCGATGCTGACCGATTGGGCATGCGCCAATCCCGCCGTGAGCAGGAGCACCGTGATCAGGATCAGCGCCGCCTGCGCGAGCAGGAGCAGGAGCCGACCTCGTGTCATCGACGGTCAGAAGCGGATGGATCGGACGGCAGCCAACCCAGCACCACGTCGGACGAGCCGCCGGTCAGCAGGAGCACCTGGCGGCCCTGGCATCCGATCAGGGTCAGGCGACGCCTCTGGTCGAGGGGTAGTGTCGCCAGCAGCGACAGGGCGCCCTGGGTCATGCCGCGCCGAGGCAACAGGCCGATGAAGCGTGTGCCGAAGCGAGCCAGGAGGATCATGACGATGACGGCTGCGAGCGCCGCCACCGTGGTCAACAGGTCGTGGACGGACATGGCGCGGGCTCTCGCGAGGTCGTCTGAAGCGCCATGGTAGCGTCCAGTTCGGCGCGCAAGGCGAGCAGAAGCTGACGCAGGCTGCTCTGGTCCTGCGTGTCCAGGCCCAGACAGCGGGCGCAGAGGTGCGCGACCCTCGCCTCGAGCCCATCGAGGCGGACGACGTGCCCGGACGCAGCGAGGGAACGGGTGATGCGCAAGGTCTGGATGACGCCATCCGCGGCGGCCGCCGCTTCGTCGCGGGCGGGGGTGCTGATAAAGGGCAGCAAACCATGGGCCGTGGCTTCGGTCATACGTCCATCATGGCATGAAAAGAATAACATTTCGATAACGAAGCGAGGAAACAGTGCACCTCATGCGTTAACCTTTCGGAAGCTATCTCATGGCAGGATCCGGTGCGGGATGGTGGAGGTTTCGTCGAGATGGAGGTGTCTTCGACCGACCTGTTCGGGCTGGCCGAGCGGAAGCTCGACTGGCTCGAGAGCCGCCAGCGCGTGCTGGCGCAGAACGTCGCCAACTCCGACACCCCGAATTATCAGGCGCGGGACGAACAGCCGTTCAGCAGCAGCTTGTCCGCGTTGACGGTCACGCCGGTCCAGACGAACGCCATGCACATCGCCGGAGGCGGGATGGAGGTGGGCACCGTCGCCGTTCGAGGCACGGGTCGCTCGCCCGACGGCAACGAGGTCTCTGTCGAGGCAGAAATGACCAAGGTTGCGGAGACCGATAACCAGCAGCGCTTCGTCACCAACCTGTACGGCAAGTATATGGCAATGTTCAACACCGCATTGGGCAAGGGCTAAGCGATGGACATCTCTCGCGCCCTCGACATCTCATCGGCCGGCATGGACGCGCAGACCAGCCGCCTGCGGGTGATCGCCGAGAACCTTGCCAACCAGGATACGACCGGTTCGACGCCGGGAGCTGATCCGTATCGTCGGAAGACCGTAACTTTCGCCGAGACGCTCGATCCGGCGCTCGGAACACCGACCGTCTCGGTCAAGAAGATCGGCGCGGACATGAGCGACTTCACGCTCAAATATGATCCGTCACATCCTGCGGCGAATGCGCAAGGCTACGTCAAGATGCCGAACGTCAACAGTTTCGTGGAGTTGATGGACATGCGCGAGGCGGAGCGGTCCTACAGCGCCAACCTGAACGTCATGCAGGTCACGCGTTCGATGCTCACGCGCACGATCGACCTGCTGAAATGAGCACCGATCCATTGACCATGACGGCGTCGGGAGCGGCCGGCGCCTATGCCCGTGTGCAGGGCACGGCGGCCTCCTCCGATCTCGACGGTTCTGATCAGGAGGCTTCCGCAGCGGATGCATCCGGTTTCGGCTCGACGCTGCAGCGAGCGCTACAGGATGTGGTGCAGACCGGTCAGGACGCGGACACGAAGACGATCCAGGGGATCAGTGGCGAGAGCAACATCACGGACGTGGTGATGGCGGTATCCCGCGCGCAGCTCGCGCTGCAATCGACCGTCGCGATACGCGACCGGGTGGTGCAGGCCTATCAGGACATCATGAAGATGTCGATCTAGCTCAGGGGCCTGATCCGATGCAGGAAGGTGACGTGGGCCTGGTGCTCCGCGACCTGTTCATGGTCGTGCTGAAGCTGGGTGCGCCGGCGCTGCTGACCGCGATGGCCGTCGGGTTGGTGATCTCGCTGATCCAGGCGGTCACGCAGATCAACGAGAGCACCCTGGCCTTCGTGCCGAAGGTGCTGGCCCTGGGTGCCGCCCTGATCCTGGCTGGTCCGTTCATGTATGCGACCCTCGCGGACTACTCGCATGGCATCTTCGACCGGCTGATCGCCGTGGGCGGTCGATGAGTGTCGATGCCCAGGCTCTCCTGAGCAGCCTGCCGAACCTCGCCTTCGGCTTCATGCTGGTGTTGTGCAGGGTCAGCGCCGCGGTGATGGTGCTGCCGGGGTTCGGCGAGACGGAGATCCCGGTCGTGGTGCGGGCGGGGCTCGCGGTCGGCATCGCGGTGCTGATCTTTCCCGGCGTGCAGGCGATCCTGCCGCCGTCCGGAGACGCGGTGCTGCACGACGTGGCGATGATCGCGGCCGAACTCGGCTGCGGCGTGCTGCTCGGCTGGCTGGCGCGCCTGATGGTGCTGTCGCTGCCGATCGCGGGGCAGATCATCTCCACCATGATCGGCCTCTCCAGCGTGCTGCAGCCCGATCCGGAGCTCGGCTCGCAGACCACCGGGGTCAGCCGCGTGCTGGCGCTGGCAGCACCCGTGCTGATCCTGTCGTCCGGCCTCTATGCGCTGCCGCTCGGCGCGCTCGCGAACAGCTATCGTCTCGTGCCACCCGGCACGCTGCTCTCGCCCGGCGATGCCGCGCAAAGCGTGGCGGTCGCGACCGAAGGCTGCTTCTCCCTGGCGTTGCGGCTGGCGGCGCCGCTGATCCTGGCGGATTTCGTCTGGCAGGCGATGCTCGGCCTGCTCGCCAAGCTGGTGCCGTCGCTGCAGGTCTACAGCCTGTCGCTGCCTGGGCAGGTGCTGGGCGGCCTGCTGCTATTGGCACTGCTGATCGGTCCGATGCTGGCCGTCTGGATGCAAGCGATGCGGGTCGGCTTCGCTGGCCTGCCGGGCCTCTAGTGGGACCCAAGGATGTCCCGCTAGAGCCTGTCCGCACGTCGTACCTCAAGATCGGGGTCCGGGGTTCTCGGCCCCGGCGGGTCGAGGGCAGAGCCCTCGCCTCGCGTGCTTCCGCAGGCCGCTAAATGGCGCAAGCAGACAAGGAAGACAGGACGGAAGCTCCCTCCGCGACCCGGCTGGCACGGGCGCGCGAGCAGGGGCAGGTCGCGGTGTCGCGCGAGCTGCAATCCCTGGCGGGGCTCGGGATCGGTGTGCTGGCCCTGGTGATGATGGTGCCGCCGCAGGCCGTCCGCTTCCTGGTCCGCATGCGCGGGATGATGGAGAACGTCGGCCGCATCGACCTCTCCGGCGGCGGCGCCTTGGCCATCGCGAAGGAGGGGTTCAGGTCGTGCGCGCTGCTGGCCGGACCCGTGCTGCTGGCCTCCACCGTGGGGGCGATCACGGTGACGATGATGCAGACCGGGTTCCTGTTCCGGTTCGAGGGGCTGATGCCGAAGCCGGAGCGGCTCAACCCGATGAGGGGCCTCTCTCGCATCTTCGGCGGCGAGACAGCGGTCGAGGGCCTCAAGTCGGTGGCGAAGCTCGCGGCCTTCGGCTTCGCGGTATGGCACGTGGTCGGAGGCCTGTTTCCCCTGCTCCGTCGATCCGAGGGCTGGGATGCGGCGGTGCTGGCCAGCCAGATGACGCGCCTGGCCTTCCAGGCGATCCTGCTCGTCCTGTCGGTCCAGGTGGCGATCGCGCTGCTCGACGTCGGCTACGTGCGCTACAAGCACGTCAGCGGGCTTCGGATGAGCCGGCAGGAGCTGCGTGACGAGCATCGCGAGAGCGAGGGCGACCCGAAGGTGAAGGGTCGGATCCGCCAGTTGCGGCGGCAGCGTGCGGCGAAGCGGATGATGGCCGCGGTTCCCAAGGCGACCGTGATCATCACCAACCCGACGCACTACGCGGTGGCGCTGCTCTACGAGAGCAGCAGCAAGGCCGCGCCCAAGGTCGTCGCGAAGGGAATGGACGAGCTGGCGGCGCGGATCCGGGAGGTGGCGCTGGACAACAAGGTGCCCCTGGTCTCGAATCCGCCGCTGGCGCGCGCGCTCTACACGCTGCCGCTCGACGCAGAGATCCCGCGCGAGCATTTCCAGGTCGTCGCGGGGATCGTGGCCTATGTCTGGCGCCTGCGACGTCCGCCGCCCGGCGGCCCACCCGTCCGTTAGCCGCCGCTCTGCCGGATAGGGGCATCCCTACGCGTCGCCCCTTGACGTAAGGGTTCGCATGATCATGTTCTGTTCTCATAGAACAGACGCGAACACATTCTTAATTTCTGTTGTGTTTGCAAAACGAAGAGGGGCGAGTTCGGTTGCGGCCGACCTTCGCCCTGTGACACTGTAGGGCACACCAATCTGGCCGACCTCTCGACGTCGCGCCCGGGGAAAATCAAGCATGGACAAGTCGAAGGCGCTCGAGGGCGCGCTCAGTCAGATCGAACGGGCCTTCGGCAAGGGCTCGATCATGCGCATGGGACAGCGGCCCAGCGAGGTGGCGGAGGTCATCTCGAGCGGCTCGCTCGGACTGGACATCGCACTCGGCATCGGTGGCCTGCCGCGCGGCAGGATCGTGGAGATCTATGGTCCGGAGAGCTCGGGCAAGACCACCATGGCGCTGCACGCGATCGCCGAGGCGCAGAAGCGCGGCGGCACCTGCGCTTTCATCGACGCGGAGCACGCGCTCGACCCCGGCTACGCGCGCAAGCTGGGAGTCGACGTCGACAACCTGCTGATCAGCCAGCCCGATGCCGGCGAGCAGGGGCTGGAGATCGCCGATACACTGGTGCGCTCGGGCGCCATCGACGTGCTGGTGGTGGACAGCGTCGCCGCCCTGGTGCCGAGGGCCGAGCTCGACGGCGACATGGGGGACAGCCATGTCGGCCTGCACGCCAGGCTGATGAGCCAGGCGCTGCGCAAGCTGACCGGATCGGTCTCGCGCTCGAACACCATGCTAATCTTCCTCAACCAGATCCGCCTCAAGATCGGCGTCATGTTCGGCAGCCCGGAGACCACCACCGGTGGAAACGCGTTGAAGTTCTACGCCTCCATCCGGATGGACATCCGTCGGATCGGCCAGATCAAGGAGCGCGACGAGGTCGTGGGCAACCAGACCCGCATCAAGGTGGTGAAGAACAAGATGGCGCCGCCGTTCCGCCAGGTGGAGTTCGACATCATGTACGGCGAGGGCGTCAGCAAGATGGGCGAGCTGATCGACCTTGGCGTGAAGGCGGCCATCGTCGAGAAGTCCGGTGCCTGGTTCAGCTACGACAGCCAGCGGATCGGCCAGGGACGGGAGAACTCCAAGCAGTTCCTGCGCGACCATCCCGAGATGGCGGCCTCGATCGAGAAGCGCATCCGCGAGCAGGCGGGCGTGGTGGCGAACGCCCTGATGATCCCGCCGGACGAGCAGGAGGCCGCCGACGCCGCCGATTGAGGCGGCGCGGGGAGTGCCGGACCGGGAGGTGCGGCGCCAGGGTTGCCGGGTATGGCGCGGGATGCGAAGGAGGAATGAGGTCGGCACCGGGCCGGCGAGGGTAGGCAGGGCGCAACATGGCGAAGATCAAGGTGAAGGAACCTGTCGTCGAGCTCGACGGCGACGAGATGACGAGGATCATCTGGAGCTTCATCAAGCAGAAGCTGATCCTCCCCTACCTGGATATCGACCTGAAATACTACGACCTGGGTATCGAGCACCGCGACGCGACCGACGACCAGGTGACGCTCGACAGCGCCCACGCGATCAAGAGCTACGGCGTCGGCGTGAAGTGCGCGACCATCACCCCGGACGAGGCGCGTGTCGTCGAGTTCAAGCTCAAGAAGATGTGGCGGTCGCCGAACGGCACCATACGCAACGTGCTGGACGGCACCATCTTCCGCGAGCCGATCATCTGCGCCAACGTGCCGCGGCTGGTGCCGCATTGGACCCAGCCGATCGTCATCGGCCGTCACGCCTACGGCGACATCTACCGCGCCGTCGAGACCAAGATCCCGGGTCCCGGCCGCGTCACGCTGACCTACCAGCCGGCGGATGGCGCCGCACCGCTCGAGCTCGAGGTGCACGACTTCAAGGGTCCCGGCGTCACGCTCGGGATGCACAACACCAGGGCGTCGATCACCGGCTTCGCGCGCGCCAGCTTCCGCTACGGCCTCGACCGCCGGATGCCGGTCTATCTCTCGACCAAGAACACGATCCTGAAGGCCTATGACGGCATGTTCAAGGACGTGTTCCAGGAGGTGTTCGACGCCGAGTTCAAGCCGGAGTTTGACCAGCTCGGGCTGACCTACGAGCATCGCCTGATCGACGACATGGTGGCGGCAGCGCTGAAGTGGAGCGGCGGCTACGTCTGGGCGTGCAAGAATTACGACGGCGACGTGCAGAGCGACATCGTGGCGCAGGGCTTCGGCAGCCTTGGCCTGATGACATCGGTGCTGCTGGCGCCGGACGGCAACACCGTGGAGTCGGAGGCGGCGCACGGCACGGTGACGCGGCACTACCGCGAGCACCAGAAGGGACGGCAGACCAGCACCAACCCGATCGCCTCGATCTTCGCCTGGACCCGAGGCCTGATCTATCGCGGCCGGTTCGACGGTACCCCCGACGTGACACAGTTCGCCGAGACGCTGGAGCGGGTCTGCATCGATACCGTCGAGGCGGGCCACATGACCAAGGACCTGGCGCTCCTGGTGGGTCCGCAGCAGCCCTGGCTCAACACGGAGGACTTCCTCGGCAAGATCGACGAGAACCTGCGGCGCGCGATCCGGCTCTGAGGCAAGGCGGCGCGAGGCGAGGGCCTCCTCACCTCGCAGGCCGCTCGAGCCGGAACGTCGCTACTTCGACGGCAGATCCAGCCGATCCTGCTCGTGGATCTGGCGCAGCGCCTCCGTCCAGTATTCGTCGTTGCGGCCGTGCGGCCGGCCGTCCTTCTCCCAAAGCTCGTAGGCCCGCACCCGGACGCGCTCATCTGTGCGTTTTGCTTCGTCGCTCATGGCTCATAGACCTCGAATCCGGCGGCATCTTACGATCATGCGCCGTGCGCATGTTGCGTGGGAACCCGTGCCGTTCGGGTCTGAAAACAGATGATGAAGCAGAGCGTTGCAAGGATCTTCAACCATCCTGACGATAAGGCGAGAGGGTAGCCAGCTCCTCCATCTCGGCGAGCCGTGCCAGCCGCTCCTGCTCCACGAAACCGGCGACCGCCTCGCGCAGCCCCGGATGGGCGATCCAGTGCGCCGAGTAGGTCGGCCGGGGCAGGTAGCCGCGCTGGATCTTGTGCTCGCCCTGGGCGCCGGCCTCGACGCGGGCCAGGCCGTGCTCGATCGCGAACTCGATGGCGCGGTAGTAGCACAGCTCGAAATGCAGGAACGGCCAGTCACCGATGCATCCCCAGTTGCGCCCGTACAGGGTGTCGCCGCCGAGCAGGTTCAGCGCGCCGGCCACCGGACGCCCCTCATGCTCGGCCAGCATCAGCACGACGCGGTCGCCGAGCCGCTCCGACAGCATCGGGAAGAACCGCTCGCTGAGATAGGCGCTTCCCCATTTTCGGTCC
>CAXTOE010000058.1:0-11210 GCA_964245685.1 uncultured Acetobacteraceae bacterium
CTGCCGTCCGGCCGCAGGGTCAAGCTGCCGCACGAGGAGGCGCGCGCGCTGTTCAACGAGCACGGCAACTACTTCCCAGCACTGGAGGATGCGGCGCAGTCGGTGCGCGGGGAACTGGAACGCGACGGGCTGGCCGGACAGTCGGAGATGAACCACGCCATTGCCGAGCGGCTGCGCAACCGGCACGGCCTGCTGGTGCGTGTGGCGCCGCTCGAGGGGGCGCTGCGCTCGTACAGCGCGAGCACGCGCCTGCTGGTGCTGTCGGACCTGCTCAAGCGCGAGAGCCGCGGCTTCCACATGGCCTTCCAGCTGATGCTGATCGAGGCGCACGACAGCGTCGAGGCGCTGCTGGCCGAGGTCGCCCCGTCCTCGCCGGAGGCGGCGTCGGTGATGCGGATCGGGCTGATCAACTACGCCGCGGCGGCGCTGCTGATGCCGTACGCGGCGATCCTCGCCGCCGCCACGTCGCTGCGCTACGACATCGACGTGCTCGCCGCCCGCTTCGCGGTCTCCTACGAGCAGGCGGCGCAGCGCCTGTCGACGCTGCAGCGGCCGGGGCAGCGCGGCGTGCCGTTCTTCTTCCTGCGCATCGACGCCGCGAGCAACGTCTCCAAGGCGTTCTCCGGCGCCGGCTTCCCGCTCGGCCAGTCCGGCGGCTCCTGCCCGCGCTGGGTCGCCAACACCGCCTTCGCCGCACCCGGCCGGATCAACGTGCAGGTCGGCCAGCTCTCCGACGGCGCCACCTACCTCTGCTTCGCGCGCGTGGTGACCGGGATCGCCACCGCCTGGAGCGAGCCGCCGCCCTCGCACGTGATCGCGATGGGATGCGAGATCGGCCACGCCGCCTCGCTGGTCTACGGCGACGGCATCGACCTCGCCGCCGCGGCGACGCCGATCGGACTGTCCTGCCGGCTGTGCGACTGGACCAGCTGCCGCAGCCGCGCCTTCCCGCCGCTCAACCACCGGCTGTCGCTGGACGTCAATCGCCGGCTGAGCGCGCCGATGATGTCGCCGACGGCCAAGCGCTGATGGCCGCGGGCCTGCGTATGGCTGGGCCGCCGCTCGCGCGGTCGCTCGCCGCGCTGCGCGGCATCCCCGACCGTGCCGTGCTGGCCGCGGGAGCGTCGCTTCTCGTGTTCAGCTACGTCGTGGGCATGCTGCACAGCCAGGCTCGGCCGGGCGCGCGGGCGCTCTATCCGCTCGGCTGGTGGGGCTGGTTCGACCAGGGCCAATACCTGCGCTCGCTGCGCGCCTTCGCGGCCCTCGACCTGCGGCCGGGCGAGCACTGGTATCCTCTCGGCTACGCGCTGCTCGGCGCGCCGTTCGTCGGCGTGCTGCCGCGCGATCCGTTCCTGCTGGTCGACCTGGCCTGCCTGCTGGCGAGCTTCGCGGGCTGCGTCGCCTTCGCGCGAGGCTGCGGCATCGGCGTCCCGGGGTCGGTCGGCGCCTTCCTGCTCGGCACCGTCGGCAGCCAGTCGCTGCGCGAGAACTGGGTGATTCCCTGGAGCAGCACACCGGCCTGCGCCGCGATCTGGCTGTTCCTGGCGCTGTGCGCCCGTCACCTGGGCGCTCCCGCCCATGAGCGCCGGTCCGGGCGCTGGCGCCGGCTGCTGCTGGCCGGGATGCTGGGCAGCCTGATCGGGCTGTTCCGCCCGAGCGACCTGCTGCTGCCGGCGCTGGCGGTCGTGCTGCTCGTCGCCTGGGCGCTGCAGGACCGCACGTGGCGGTGGGCCGATCCGCCGTTGCTGCTGCTGGGGGCGGCACTGCCGCTGGTCCCGTACGGCCTGCTCTACCTGCGCATCTACGGGCCGCATCCGACCGCCTACATGCTGAACTCGCGCGGGATGGGCTTCCGATTCGACGTGCTGCTGCTGATCGCGCCCAGACCGTGGTTTCCCTCCGGCAGCGGCCTGCTGATGCGGCTGCCCTGGATGGCGGCAGGGTTCGCCGGCATGCTGCTGCTGCCCGGCCTGCAGCCGCGCGCCGCGCGGCGCGGCCTGACGCTGCTGACGGCGATGATGCTGGCCTACATGGCCCTGTTCTTCAGCTACGTCGACCTGCTGCCCAGCGGGCTCTGGACCTACAAGAACGTGCACTACTTCAAGTGGATGCTGCCGGGTTTCGCCCTGCTCGGGGTCGTGTTCCTGCGCGCGCTGCACCGTGCGCCGCGACGCGCGCCGATGCTGGCGCTGCTCGCGGTCGTGCTGTTCAGCGCCGTGCGGCTGGTGCCGGTGCCGGCCGCGGGAGGAGAGGCCCGGCTGCTGCAGTACGCGGGCAAGCCGCCGTACTGGTCGAACTCCTATTTCGGTCACGCCCGCCTCGCCGACGCGCACGGCGTGTTCGAGAACATCCTGACCATGCGGATCCTGCCGGACGATCAGGGTCTGCGCGTGCTCTCGCTGTCACGCCCGTTCGACGGCCGCCCGGTGTGGCTGCAGCAGACCGGCCTGAACATCGGACCGGACCAGGTGCCGCAGGCGTGGGCCGAGCACGTGACGATCGGCTGGCCCTGCTGGCTGCCGCCTTACGCGTGCAACCACCTCCGCCTCGCGCACTGATCCGCCCGGCACGGTCTTCCCGCCGGCCGCCGATCGCCCTACCGTATCGGGCGCGGCCGGATCGTGCGGGTGGCGGGGGAGGCTGACGATGGATGCGGACGCGATCGCCGAGGCGCTGTCGGCTGCCATGCTGCACAGCGACATGGCGATGGTACTGTCGGATCCGCGCCTGCCGGACTGCCCGATGATCGCCGCCAACGCCGCCTTCCTGGAGCTGTCGGGCTATGGCCGCGACGAGATCATCGGCCGCAACTGCCGCTTCCTGCAGGGCCCCAACACCGATCCGCGGTCGTCGCGTCGCATACGCAGCTGCGTCGAGGCCGGCCAGGGCTGCGTCGAGTGGATCGTCAACCATCGCCGCGACGGCGCGATGTTCTGGAACCTGCTGTTCATCTCGCCGGTGCGCGATGCAGCCGGCGAGCTGGTGTTCTTCTTCGGCAGCCAGCTCGACATCACCAGGGGGATGCCGGAGGGAATGGCCGATTTCAGCCTGGGACGTGCCCACGTGGTGCCGGCGCTGGAGGACGAATTCCACGCGCTGCTGCACGAGATCGTCGAGCGCACCGATCAGGCGGAGCATGCGGCACCGGTCCTGCGCGCCCAGGCGCTGGAGCGTATCGTGACCGCCGCCCATCGGCTGGCGGAGATCTCGACCAGCCTGGCGCCTGGTGCCGAGGCGGCGCAATCCGCCCGCTGAGGGCGCCGGAGACCGCACGGATCACGGCAGGAGGCGAGGGTTGCGCCAGCCCTGTACGCCGTCCACGGTGACCAGCGGTTCGGTGTGGCCGGGGACCGGGCTGATCGACAGGATCGCGGGGCGCTCGATCTCCAGCTGCCAGCCCGACCGCAGCAGCGTGCCGAAGAGGGCTCCCTCGATCTGCCGGGAGTGGGTTCCGATGACCAGGTAGGACACCTTCTCATGCAGGGTCGGCAGGCACTCCGACACCAAGGCGGCCTCGCCGCCCTGGATGTCGACGTGCAGCAGGTCGACCCGCGGGAAAGGTGCGGCGAGCTCGGCAAGCGGGATCATCGGCAGCGCGTCATGGCTGTGCGTCTCCGACGCCTCCCGGCATTGCTCCTCCGTCGCCGCGAGGATCGGCTCCAATCCCCACGCGCCGCCGCCACGTTCCTGGCGCGGGAACAGCGCGGTGCCGGATCGCTCGTCGGAGATCTCGTGGCGCAGCGTCACCTGCTCGAGGGCGAAGCCGTTCGCGGCACAGCTCTCGCGGGCGAAGGCGAGATGGCCGGCGTCGCCCTCGATGCCGACCAGCCGCGTCCCGAGGCCGGCCCGGCGCGCGGCGGCACCGGTGTTGTTCATCCAGCATCCCCAGCCGCAGCCGAGCTCGATCACGGTGAAGCTGTCCCGCGCCAGATCCACCGCGCGTAGTGCTGCGGCCCACTCGGGGAGATCGGCGTGCCAGTTGGCCGGGATCGGGACAGCCTCGACCTGCCCGTCGCGCGCTCCCAGGATGGCAGGGAAGATCCTGGGATCGACCAGCACGCCGAGGAAGTTGCGCAGGTAGCCCGCGACCGGCTGCAGGTCGGGCACGGCGTGACGCTGGATCACGCCCAGGGCATCGAAGCTCGCATGGTAGTGGAAGAACGGGCTCTGCTCGCCGGAGGTGAGGAGGGCCTGCTCGCGCTCGAGCTGCGCCAGCCTCTCCGAGAGCTGCCGCCGCTCGACGAGCAGGGCCGTATTCGCATCGCGGAGCCGGCGCCAGGCGGGGATGCTCGACGCCGCCCGACGGGTCCAGCTCGGGTTCAGGAGGACGCCCCGTCACGCGACGGGATCAGGTCGCCCCGGCGCGATGCCCGGACGGCCCGATCACCGGGCGCGCGATGTCGCGTGATCCGGCCGGTCATGCTAGCCCGGCTGCAGGAGCACCCGGTACACCACCTGCCAGTACGGGGCCGCGAACAGGATCACGCTCGCGGCGATGCCGGTCAGCACCACGAACGAGGTCAGCGACCAGAAGCCGTGCAGGCGGCGCTGCCGCCACGCATAGATCGAGCCGCCGGCGAGCCAGAGCCAGACCAGTCCGACCACTACGAACAACCAGAAATACATCGGCTTCCTCGCTGGACGCTGGGATCAGTGTTTGCGGGATCAGTATTTGCCGCCGTCGGACAACTGCACGTAGACGCGCTCGGCGAAGTGGGTCAGCTGCCAGGCGCGCTGGCTCGGCTGTATGGTGCTGTCGCTGGCGACGATCGGGCAGTAGGCCGCGGTCAGGCCGTTGACGATGTCGGCCTGCTCCACCGACGGCGCCGCCGCGCGCACCTTGGGCAGGATCGCGTTCACGCTCTGCAGCAGGTTGGCCGCGTGGGTGGCTGCCAGCAGCGCGCCGATGCCGGTCGAGCTGTCGGCGACCACGCGCTTCATGTCTGGCTGCTCGACATCCGGGCAGCCGTTCGGCCGCTTGCCGTTGAGCAGGGTCGAGGTGTCGGTGCGCAGCAGCGAGACCAGGAACGGCGTCGCGTTGGCGGGCGCCCGGTTGCTCCAGTTCTGGCGCACGTAGTTGGTGACGTCCGCGATCTCCTTGTCGCTCATGTTGGAGCCGACGCCCGGCATGACGGCGTAGTTGCCGTGCGCCTCCAGGCCGCCCAGCACCACCCGCAGCACGGTCTGCGGCCCGTAGGCGCGAACCATGCCGTTGCCGTCCAGTGCGGGGATCTTGTCCTTGATGCCCTGGCCGTCGACCTGGTGGCAGGAGGCGCAGTGGTTGAGGTAGACATCCTCGCCCGCCGCCATGCGCACCGAGCGGTACTCGGCGGTGCGCGCCTGGTAGCTGGCGATCGGCGCCAGCGACTTCAGGTAGGCGGTGATCGCGTGCAGGTCGGCGTCGGTCAGCTTGCTGGTGCTGTACTTGACCGTCTCGCCCATCGGCCCGGCAACCGTGCCCATCTGCTCCGAGTGGCCCTGCTTGAAGAACTGGACCATGTCGTCGACGCTGTAGCGGCCGATGCCGGTCAGGTTGTCGGGGTGAAGGTTGGGCGCGTACCACATCTCGATCGGGCCGCCCTGCACGTTCAGCGCCACCGCGGTGTTGCCGAGGAAGTTGCGGTTGTTGTGGCAGGTGCCGCAATGCTCGAGGCCGCCCACGATATAGGCGCCGCGATTGACCTCGTCGGACTGCTTGGGATCGGGCTTGAAATACGCGCCGGGGACGAAGAACGCGTCCCACAGCGCGATCGCGGGGCGCAGCGTGAAGGGGAACCAGATATGGTTCGGCAGCCGCGGCGCATACACCGCCGGCACCGAGAACAGGTAGGCCTTGATCGCCAGCAGGTCGTCGCGCGAGACGGTGTTGTACCAGGGGTACGGCATCGCCGGGTAGATGCGCTGGCCATCCGGCATCACGCCGTTCCGCATCAGGTTGATGTACTGGTCATCGGTCCAGTTGCCGATGCCGGTTTCCTTGTCCGACGTGATGTTCGGCGTCGAGATCACGCCGAACGGCATGTTCATGTACTGGCCGCCGGCGAGGTACTTGCCGCCGGGCGCGTTGTGGCAGCCGGCGCAGTCGCCCATGTCGAAGAGATACTTGCCGCGGGCGACGACGTCGTCCGGCGCCGCCGCGGCGGCTGCGACCGGCGTCGCCAGCGCGCCGCCCAGCAGGGCCGCCCGTAAGAAGCTAGAGAGGCGGGAACGTGGGGTCAGCTTGCTCATGGCCTGGCTCCGTCAGGCGCCGCCACGCTGGCTTGCCGGTTCTCGGCGGGGCCGATCAGTTCCGGATAGGCGGCGAGATTGCTGGCACCGTAGAGCGGCTTATATGCTCCCTGGTGGCAGGTGGCACAATTGATCTTGGCCACGTCGCCCAGCGGACCGAGGCTCGCGCGCGGAAACGTGCTCGTCAGCGGCACCATGTAGTCGTTGTTCAGGGCACGCGTCATCTCGATCCCATGCCAGGCGGTCACGCGCGCGGGCGTGCCCTGGTCCCACGACGAGAAGTCGCGCGAGTTGTGGCAGTAGGTGCAGCCCACCCCCAGCGACTGCGCGAAGTGCGCCATCAGCGAGTAGGTCTGGTCGGTCTGCTTGATCGACTGGCGGTTGCCGGAAGGCAGCGCGGTGTGGCCGATCACGCGGACCGTCTCGGCCTGCATCAGCAGGGGCGTGAACGGATCCTGCTGCAGGGAGGTCTGGGCGCCGGCCTGCGACAGGCCGCTATAGCCGGTGGTGGTCTCGGCGACGCCGTGGATCGGCATCGGCTTGATGAACCAGATGTCGGCGGGCACCGCGCGGCCGCGGTGGCAGGTGTTGCAGGTGACGCCGGTGGCGCCGACGTGGCTCTTGTAGTTGGTGTTGATGAAGCGGGTCATCTCGATCATGCGTCGCGCGACCTGCTTGGTGTAGAGCAGGTCCTCGGCCGGGTTGACCGTGGAGTGGCAGAACGCGCATCCGGTGGCAGGCGCGATCCAGCCCGGCAGGGTGCCCATCAGCCGCAGGAACTCGGCGGAGTCCACGTCGCGCAGCACCTTTATGTTGCGGTAGGCGACCGCCGAGGAGATGCCGGACGGCTCGACCGGCGGCAACGCCTCGGGCTGACGGTGATTGGCGACATCGCGAGCGGCGAGGCGCGGGTTGTAGAACTCGATCATGCCGGTGCCGCGGAAGCCGCGCTGCACGCTGATCACGGGAATGCCCTGCAGGGTCGAGAAGATGCCGACCACCAGGAGTGCGGCCACCACGCCGCCGATGATGCGCCGCGGATAGGCGGTCAGGAAGCCGAAGGTCCCGGCGAGCAGCCACGCTACCAGCCGGAACGGTGCAGTGAGCAGGTTCATCACCGCAGCACTCCGGTCAGCTGCCCGGGATCGGAGATGTGCGGGTAGAGCTCCGGGTAGGGTGCGGCGATGCCGTGCTTCACGCCCCACAGGAACCAGTTATCGACCACGGTGCCGGTCAGCAGGATGCCGATCCCGCCGGTCGCCGTGCAGAGCACCGCGAACCACCAGGCCCAGCGATGGATCGACTCGTAGCTGGCGTTGAAGCCCATCACCCAGCGCCAGAACAGGCCGGCGCGCTCGGCGGCGGTGCCGCGATCGACGGTGAGCTCGATCTCGCGCTCGCCGAAATAGCGGCTGACCGCGAGGATGGTGCCGCCATGCATGGCGAACAGCAGCGTCGAGCCGTACAGGAACACGATCGAGAGCATGTGGAACGGGTTGTAGTAGAGGTTGCCGTAGCGGATCGACAGCGACGCCGTCCAGTCCAGGTGGGGAAAGATGCCGAACGGCACCGCCTCGGACCAGCTGCCCATCAGCACCGGGCGGAAGAACCCGTCCACCAGGTAGAGCCAGATCGCGGAGGCGAACGCCCAGGAGAGATGCGTGCCCAGGCCCAGCGCCCGCGCCCGGCGGTAGGTGCGCGCCCACCAGAGCAGGATCGAGGTGGTCAGGAAGAAGCCGGCCATCAGCCACCAGCCGCCTTCGGCGAGCGGCGGGATGCGCAGCCCGTAGACCGGCGCCGGCGGCTGCAGCCCGAGCCAAGGCAGCTGGCGGATGAACTGCACCGGATCCCAGTCGACCTGGGCGAACATGTTCAGCCCGATGATCTCGAAGGCGATGAAGCCGCAGATGATCGAGGCGAAGCCGAGGGCCCCGAGGTAGAACGGGCCGACCTGCGATGCCCCGATCACGCCCATCAGCCTGGAGAAGAACGGCTGGATCACCCGGTTCTCGGCGCCGTACTTCAGCGGCGCGCCTTCGTCGGGCGGCCCGTCGACGCCGACACGGTTGAACAGGTTCTGGTATTCGGTCCCGAACGCAGTGCGATAGTCGAACATCGTTCAGCTCCAGAAAGGCAGGTTGAGCCACCAGTTCCACCATTCCGGCCAGCCCCGGGTCCAGAACGGGCCGCTGATCACGATGCAGACGGCACTCCACAGGCCGGCATTGATGGCGCAGAACCAGCCGAGGCGATGGATCCCGAGCGGCCCGATCGAGTAGACGATCAGGTCGCGAAAGAAGCTGTCCTCGAAGCCCGACGGCTTGACCAGTTCGTCCGGCCCCGGGTTCAGCGCCGACAGCACCACCGCGCCGTGCATCGACAGCACCAGCGTCGTCGTGAAGAAGAAGGTGACGGCGATCATGTGCGCCGGGTTGTAGTGGAACTGCAGGTGCTGGTAGCCGATGTTCGATACCCAATCGAGATGGCTCAGGATGCCGTAGGGAAAGCCGTGCCCCCAGGCCCCCATCAGCAGCGGTCGCAGCACCTCGAGGGTGAAGTAGGCGGCGATGGCGCAGGCGAAGGCGATCGGCGTGTGCAGCCCCATGCCGAGCTTGCGCGCGATCTCGACCATGCGCAGGTCCCAAGAGACGAAGGCGCCGAGCGCGCAGAAGGTGATCCATTGCCACAGCCCGCCCTCGCGCAGGGGCGCGAAGCCGAGGCCGTAGCGAAGGTCCGGCGGCGCGATATTGATCCGCCAGATGTTCCAGGTCGGGCCGATCGCGGCGCCCCAGACGATCAGCAGGGTCCCGACCAACGTGAAGAAGAGCGTCGTGACGCCGAAGAAGCCGACATAGAAGGGGCCGACCCAGAAGTCGAACAGGTCCCCGCCGACGAGCGTCCCACCTCGGACGCGGTACTTGTACTCGAAATGCAACATCGCCATGGCTGGGCGCTCCTCCTGTCAGCCGGACAGGTTCACGTCTTCCGCGTCACACCTGTCTCCGGCACCGATCCGGGACCGACTGCGCTACTGCGACCGTTGCGGCAGCGGCGTCATCTGCTGCACCGGCGAGCCGCTGAGGCGGTCGTGGTTCGGGCCGTCGAGCCAGTTGAAGCGGTCCGTGCTGAGCAGGATGAAATGGATCACCAGCGCCAGCGTCAGCAGGAAGATGAAAAGGGTGATCAGCGCCCGGCGCGGATCGAACAGTACCCAGATGCGCCACATGATCTGTGCTCCTCAGGTCAAAGCGGTGAGCAGGTGCCCGGCCGTGTGCAGACCGTCCAGCATCGCCGTGTGATAGTTGCCGCCCCACGGCTTCCACAGCCAGGCGAGCAGGTGCGCGACCACCGCGATGCCGGTGAACACGATGAAGCTGGTCACGAAGATGCGGTTGAATTCCTTCGCCTCGCCTTCGGAAAGCCCCGTGAGCACGGAGCGGTTGGGTTCGATCGCCATGTCATTCCTCCTCTAGATCGGTTTGCAGCGTGGGCATGCTCAGGAGACCTCCGCCGGCAGGGCCGGCAACGAGGCCAGGACGCGGGCACGGGTGATCCGGCTTTCGTCGTGCGCGCGCGCTTCCCGTTCGACCTGCTCGCGCAGCTGTCTTGCCGCGGAGATGCGAACGAGGAAGGGTTCGGCCTCGACCCGGGTGTCGAGCAGCGCTGCTGCGTCGCGGTCCCAGTGCACGGCCATGGAGGTGTTGGTCTGCGCGTGGGTCGGATCGATCGCGTCGAGATCGCGTCCCAGCGGCAGCATGTTGAACAGCGCGTCGAACAGCGCGTTGCAGTATTCCTGCACCAGGTAGGTGGCGCCGGCATAGCCCATGAACGGGGTGCCGGTGGAACGGCGGATGATGGCACCCGGGAACGAGGCCGGCACGAACACGCAGCGCGCATTGAGCTCGACCGCGTAGATGCGCTCGTTGCCGGAACCGAACAGCACCAGCGGCGGGCTGCGGCGCAGCGCCTCGCGCACCGCCTGGTTGTCGGGCTTGGCTCCCGGCCTGCGCGCGACCGCGAAGGCGCAGGGGATGCCGAGCTCGTCTTCGAGGAAGCGGCGGATGCCGCGCTCTTAGGTCTCAGTGGCGACCACCGCGAAGCTGCCGGTGGCGAAGAAATCCTGCGTCACGCTGCGCCACAGGTCCCACACCGCCTTGATCGTGGTCTGCTTCTCGCGCTCGATGAAGGGCTGCGGATCGACGCCCGCGAGCTCGCCCAGCGCCTCGAGGAAGCTGGTGGTGGCGAACACGCCGATCGGCGCCTGCAGGTAGGGCTTGCCGAGCTCCTCGCACAGCTTGCGCCCGAACTCGCGATACAGGCAGACATTGACGCAGGCATCGGCCAGCCGCGGCGTCTCGTCGATGTGCGCCCCGAGCGGGAACACCAGGTTGACCTCGCAGCCGATGCCTTCCACCAGGCGGCGGATCTCGGCGAGGTCCGAGGGCATGTTGAAGGTGCCGTGAATGGCGCCGATGATGTTGACCAGCGGCTTCGCGGCCGCCGCCGTGGACTTCTTCTTCGCCCCCTTCTTCTGGCCGAACTGCGTCCACAGCCAGTAGATCGCGCGGTCGGCGCACTGCCACTGGTCTTCGTCGATGGTGCGCGGGATGAAGCGCAGCAGGTTCGAGCCTTCCGGGGTGACGCCGCCGCCGATCATCTCGGCTATGCTGCCGGTGACCACGACGCCGGGCATGGAGCGGTCGCCGACGCTGTTGGCCTGCTGCATCGAGGCCTCGGTGCCGCTCATCGACAGCGCGTCCTCGGACAGCCCGGTCACGCTGATCGGCAGCTCGTGCGGCGGCAGCCCGTCGGTGTAGTGCAGCACCGCCGTCACCGGCAGGTTCTCGCAGCCGACCGGGCCGTCGATGATCACCCGCAGGCCGCGCGCGGCGGCAAAGGTGTAGACGGCACCCCAGTAGCCGCCGGCGCGATCGTGATCGATCACCAGCATGCGGCTAGCTCCCCATCGCTTGCGCGAGCAG
>CAXTOE010000059.1:0-10655 GCA_964245685.1 uncultured Acetobacteraceae bacterium
AGTCGGTGTTGCCGCCGGTGTTCAGCTGGTAGGTCCTGAGCAGCTTGACGCCGCGCTTGGCGAACAGGTCGGTCAGCACGCGGTGCGCGATCGTCGCTCCGAGCTGGGACTTGATGTCGTCTCCGATGATCGGCAGGTTGCGTGCCCTGAACTTCTCCGCGACCACCTCGTTGCTGGCGAGGAACACCGGCATGTTGTTGATGAACGCAACGCCGGCTTCCAGCGCGCATTCCGCATAGAAACGCGCGGCTTCCTCCGATCCGACCGGGACATAGTTCAGCAGGATCTCGGTGCCGCTGCGCCGCAGCTCGTCGACGATCTCCGCCTTCGTGAACTCCCTCGCATCCGAGCGGATGATCGTACGGTCGTCGGCGTAGTCGCCCATGTGCTCCGAGATGCCGTCGAGCACCTGTCCCATCCGGACGGTCACGCCGGACTTTGGAATGTCGCTCTGGAAGATCCGCGTGCAGTTCGGCTTGCAGAAGATGGCATGACTCAGGTCGGAGCCGACCTTGCGGACGTCGACATCGAAGGCCGCGACCACCTCGATGTCGCACGGCAGGTAGCCGCCGATCTCCGTGTGCATCAGACCGACCACGCCCTCGCGGCACCGCTCGGGCGTGTAGTAGTGGATACCCTGGATCAGCGCGCTCGCGCAGTTTCCCACACCCACGATTCCGATCCGGATCTTGCCTTTGACCATCACTACTCACCCTCTGCCTTGTTGACTGACTTCATGTCGTGCGGATCATGCCGCTTCTGGTAGCTCGCGAATACATGAACAGACCAGTGCGCTGTAGAGCTGCCGTTCCCGATGCTCCCTCACGTATCGCGGAGTGATCTGAGCAACCAGCGGCTTGGTGCGGACCGAAGCATACCAGTGCACCACGCGCGTCTGCGCAGACAGGACCTTGTTCAGCCGCACGACGCGCACGGCCCGAAACCAGTGCTCGGAGATCTCCGGCGGCAGCGGAAAGAACACCTGCGGCTCCTGGATGGTCAGATCATCGGGCTGATGGTGCTGCACCACCTCCTGAAGCAGCTTCGGCCCGAGGCCGTAGCGCTGCCTCTGACGTTCAGGCGACAGGTCGAGCATCGCGTGCAGGTAGGACGAGAACAGGCTGGAGTTCGCCTCGCCTCCCATCGCGGCGTTATTGACGTGCAGCGAATAGAGTTTCTCTATCTTGCGGAAGGCCTGCCAACCGTCGGGTATCCTGCGCAACGCCTTGCGGAGCAGGTCGAGGGCAAGATGACGTGCCCACAGGACAGGTGAGCGCGAGGCACGCACGAACTGCGGCCAGACGATGAACTCGGAGCCGACGAAGTACGGCACCCCGGTTAGTGGGAGCAGCGAGGCTACCGTCACGGTGTCCAGATCAAGGTAGATGCCGCCATGCGCGTACAAGATCGCCACGCGCAGGATGTCCGACCGGATCACCGGACTCGGCAATCCGCGATAGAGCAGCGCCAGCCCGTCGCCGAGCCCGAGCCTGTGCCCGATCTGCGTCAGGAAACGCATCGGGTCCACCGCAGACAGAGACACGCGCGGTGCGCTCTTCAGCGCTCGCATCGCTTCACCATCTTCTAGAGAATCGGTATGATGGAGCACGACCTCGGCGAGCCCGCTCCGCTCGGCTGCAGAAAGAACGGCAAACGCGTAGGCCCAAGGCAGGCTGGTGCCGATCAGGCAGAAATGGAGTCGGGCAGGTATCGTCATGAGGGTTCGGTCTGATGGCAGTGCAATGCGGCTCGTGCAAGCTATAGGACCACTACCGCGAAGTCCAATCGGGGGGCTGCCGTCCGGCCGGCAGCGCCAGCACGGCCAGCTCCGTGTGCTCAACGAGAAGCCAGCATGCTCAATGGTTTCCGATGCCATCCCGACGATGTCGTGCCCGGATGCGTCCGTCGATCGCCGGGCGCGCGAACCGGTTGACCATTGACATCATCGTCTTCGTCGTATTGACGGATCGGGCTGGTGCGTCGGACAGAGAGCATGCGTGCGTCAGGTTGCGATCTTCCGCCAGAACCTTTTCAGGATCTCGGAGCCCTTCGTCACGCAGCAGGCGGAGCAACTACGCCGCTACCGACCTCTCTATCTCGGAAGACTGCGTTTCGGTGATCCGCCGGTAGGGGCGCACTCGCTCGCCCTGCAGGATCCTGCTTCCCGCTGGTCGCTGCCACGGATCGGCTGGCAGATGGTCACGCGAACGCCTCGACCCTATCAGCGGCTGCTGGGAGATCATCGGCCGTCACTCATCCATGCCCACTTCGGCATCGATGCCGTGTACGCGCTGCCGCTCGCGAACAGGCTGAGGGTTCCGCTGATCACCACGTTTCACGGCTTCGACGCGACGCTGTCCACCGCCGCCCTGCTCTGTTCGCCGGCCTGGGCGAACTATCCGCTGTTTCGGCACCGGCTGGCACGGCAGGGGGACCTGTTCCTCTGCGTCTCGTCGTTCATTCGCGGCCGCGTCCTGGCGATGGGGTTTCCCGCGGAGCTGACCCATGTCCACTACACGGGCGTGGATTGCCACGCGATCCAGCCGCGTGACCCGGGCGAGGAGACGCCGACGATCCTCCACGTCGCCCGCCTGGTGGACATGAAGGGCACCCAGTACCTGATACGGGCGTTCGAGGCCGTCGCACGGCGACATGCCGGTTTCGACCTCGTGATCATCGGCGACGGGCCGCTGCGCCGCTCGCTGCAGGTGCTGACGAAGACGCTGCAGCTGGAGCGGCGCGTGCGGTTCCTCGGGGCGCTGCCGCACGCGCAGGTCGTCGCGCGGATGCGCGCTGCCGCGATGCTGGTGCTGCCCAGCGTCCACACGATCACCGGGAGGGTCGAAGGGCTGGGCATGGTGCTGCTCGAAGCCGCGGCCACCGGAGTGCCGGTGGTCGCCTCGCGGGTCGGCGGCATCGTCGAGGGGGTCATCGACGGCCGGACCGGGTTCCTGGTGCCCGAACGAGACGTCGATGCGCTGGGCGCGCGCATGAACGACCTGCTCGACGAGCCGGCGCTGCGGCTTCGTATGGGCGTAGAGGCGCGCAGCTTCGTCGAGAGGCAGTTCGACCTCCGCCGGCAGGGCGAGACATTGGAGCAGCTGTACGACGCCGTGCTGTCGAACGGCAGACGAGGCGCTCGATCCGATCAGCACGATCCTTGAGGCGGGATCCCGCTAGCCCGGGCCTGCGTCCGCCACCCGAACTTTCTTCTGGCCACCGCAGATGCTACTGAGGGCGCCCGCCAATGCAGAGCAGTCCTGAACATCGATGAGCAGCACCACCGCCTCGGCTCAGCCCGGAAGCTTCGTCTCCGGGGCGCGCTTCCTCGCGCGTGCGATCGGCTCGCGCTACAACCCGCTTCTGGCTCAGGTCGTCGTCACCCGTCGCTGCAATCTTTCCTGTGGCTATTGCAACGAGTACGACGACTTCTCGCCGCCGGTGCCGCTGCAGGATCTCCTCGCCTGGGTAGATCACCTCGCGGCCCTGAGAACCGCGTCGATCACCTTTACCGGTGGAGAGCCCCTGCTTCATCCCGATCTTGATCAGGTGATCCGGGCCGCCCGAAGGCACGGAATGATCGTGACCATGATCACCAACGGATTCCGGCTGAGCCGAAGCTGGATCGAGCGGCTCAACGCCGCGGGCCTCCAGGGCATGCAGATCAGCATCGACAATCTCAAGCCCGACGAGGTGTCGATGAAGAGCCTGGCTTCCGTGGAAGGCAAACTCGAGTTGCTGTCGAAGCATGCGCGCTTCAAGGTGAACGTGAACTCCGTCCTCGGCGTCACCAACGAGCGCACCCAGGACGTCGTGACGGTGGCCAGCACCGCGGCGAAGTACGGTCTGCAGCATTCCGTCGGTGTGCTGCATGATCATACCGGCATGCTGAGGGCACTCAGCGCGGAGCAGCTGCGAGCCTACACGCAGGTCACCAAGATCTCGCCGTCCGTGGTGCACAGCCTGAATTACTGGCTGTTCCAGAAGAACCTGATGCACGGCCAGACCAACGACTGGAAATGCCGTGCGGGCGCACGCTACCTGTACGTCGCGGAGGACGGAAAGGTTCACTGGTGCTCCCAACAACGTGGATATCCGGGCATCCCGTTGCTCGAGTATACGCGCGAGGATATCCGCCGCGAGTTCCACACCGAGAAATCCTGCAGCCCGACCTGCACGCTGAGCTGTGTGCACCAGATGAGCATGTTCGACCGCTATCGCGGCGCCCAGAAGGTCTCGGCCAAGGCTGCCGCTCACTGAGCGTGGTCCGAGGCCGACATGGCGGCAATAGCGAACGACAGGCCGCGCCGCCGATCACGGCGTTCGATCCGGCCGATGGCGCCCGTGGAGGAACAGGCCACCATAGGTTAACGTCACCATCAGCACGACGAGGCCGACCTGGCTCGCCGAGCCGATGTTGCCGATCAGGTGGCGGATCACCTCGGTCGCTGACACCATGATGCCGATACCGATGAGGGGCAGCCTGAAGGCGCGCGCAAGTTCGGCGGCGGCGATGCTCCAGCGCAACCGCAGGTAGCGGGCTCCCCAGAGCAGCAGGACTGGGTAGATGCTCAGCCAGATCGCCGCAACCGCGATGATGCCGGCGTGAGCCGGGAGCGTGAAGCCTATGAGCAGGATGCCCATGCTCAACGACAGCAACGTCGTCGATGAGAGGCCGGCCGCGAGGCCGGGGCGCCCCGTCCCCATCATGAGGGCCGACAGCAGCTGCGCCGTCACGCGGAGCAGCGCCGCGGCCGCCAGCAGCTTGAGCGGCACGGCGGCAGCGGCGTAGCTGTTGCCGTGTTCGTCGTGTAGCAGGGCCGTCAGCGGATCGGCCACGAGAATCAGCCCAACCCACAACGGCGCGACAAGGATCGCGATCCGCCGGAGCGACCAGGTGAAGATCTGCCCGAGCTGCTGCTCGATGGCCGACACGCGCGCGAAGACCGGCAGCGCCGTGCGGCTGACGAGCGTGCCGACCGCCATCGCCGGCTCCATGGCCACGTCGAACGCGACGCGATACACCGCGAGCGGCGATGGCCCGTAGAACCAGCCGATCAACAGATAGTCCATGTTCTTGAACACCTGCTCTGACAGGTTCGCGGCGAAGGCGCGCGTCCCGAAGCGGATCAGCGGCAGGATGGTCGAGGGCTGGAACTGCCGCCCAGGCCAGAACGGGCGCGCCAGCAACGCGCCGACCAGTATGTACAGCCCGCTCGCGGAGTAGCCGACGACCAGCGCCCAGGCTCCCGCGCCCGAGGCCGCGAGGCCGAGGCGGGTCAGCGCCGCAGCCAGTGTCGCGAACACGTTGACGGTCGCGATGCGTCCGTACTGCAGGTCCCTGTTCATGATCGCGAGCGGGATCAGCGCGATCCCGACGAGCGGCTGCTTGACCGCGATGACGAGAAGATAGGCCGCCATCCCGGACACGCCGTAGGCCGCCTCGATCCAGGGAGCGGCGAACACGGTAAGCGTGCTCACCGTCAAGGCGGCCGCCACGACGTACCAGAACAACGTGTCGAGCTGCACACGCGTGATCGACCGGGCCTGTATCAGTGCCTCGCTGGTGCCCAGCCCGTTCAAGGCCTCGATGATCATGCCGAACGAGACGACGAGCGAGGCGACGCCGACCTGCTGCTTGGTCAGGTAGAGCAGCATGACCAGGATCGTCGAGAAGTCGATGACCTTGGCGATGACGGTCGCACCACCGAGCCAGTTGAAGCCACGCCCGAGACGCCGGTGGTAGCTTTCCATGCGATGACGCTCGGCGGGGATGTTCGTGCGGCTCCGACCTACTTGGCCTCAACCGGCGCCGGATCGACCAGGGAGCCGGACGCGGGCGGCAGGACCCAGGAACGGTGGCGGATAAGATGCGCCAGCCAGCGCCAGGACTGCCTCATCCAGGTGCGGCTCTGCACGCTGCCCCAGTGGCCCTGCTCCGCGGAGCCCGACCGCAGCCGGTCTTCGAGGATATCGGCGATCTTGTGCGCTCGTGCCTGCCAGGTGAAGTCCCGGCTCTCCATCAGGGCGGTCGCGGCGAGGCGTCTCGCGAGCATCGTATCCTGCGTCAAGGCCGTGATCCCCCCGACCAGCGACTCCGGACAATCCGGCGTGCACAGGAAGGCGTTCTCGTTATGTCTCAGAATTTCTCGTACATCGGGCGTGGCACCGGCGAGGATCGGGCGGCCTGAGGCCATGTAGAAGAACAGTTTCAACGGCAGCACCGTCGAGCCGAAGGCGGCAAGCGGCTTCCAGGACGGTGGGATCAGCAGGACGTCGGCAGAGAAGATGTACGGTGGCAACATCTCCGGCGCTTGCCAACGGACGATCCTGACGTTGGCAAGCGTGCTCGCCGACGTCTCGATGGAGCCTTCTCCGTATGAGCCGACCAGAACGAACAGGAGATCCGGCAGTCTCCTCGCCGCCTCGATCACCAGATCGAGACCCTTCTTGTGATTGAGCCGCCCGGTATAGACGACCGTTCTCACGCCATCAGGGACGCCGATCGCCCGTCTGGCGGCTGCCATGGAAAGAGGCCGCAGCAGACGCTGTGGCTCGAAGCCGTTATGGACGCAGCGCAGCTTGCTCTCCGGGATCCCGAGACCGAGATATTTCCGTCTCGTGTAGTCGGAATGACAGATGTTGATCAGGAACTTCCTGTTACAGACGAGGCGGTAGATCCACAGCTGGAGCGGGGGAATCTGGTCGGGCCAGGGACGATAATGGTCGAACGCGACACGCTTCCCGAACAACATCGCCATCCAGGCGATCCAGAGGTTACGCGTATAGACGAGGTCGGCCTGCCAGTACTGGCGTCTTACGATCAAGGTCAGCCCGCAGCACAGATGTCTCAGGGCCGCCGGCCGCGTCGGCGTGTAGGCGCGAATGACGGGGAGGCCAGCCAGTGCGCCGACGGCGGCGGCAGCGGTGCCAACTGGCAGCGGCACGTGAAGCCACGACCGTGATGACAGCGGCGCGAGATATCGTGCGGTCGTCAGGAAGACCTCCGCATCCGCCTCATTGCTCGGCAGCGCGTTCTCGAACGCGAAGAGGATTTTCATCGACGGCGCGGTGACGAGGCCGCGGAGGAGCAGAATGGCCCTGAGGGGCATCTCACCATGTCATTGTCTCGCGCGCGCGCTGCTGATCCAGCCCAGCCACCATGGTGACACGACGCCAAGTCGAAACGCTGCGTCGTTGGCGGCAGCGGCCGCCAGACACTTCCTCATGATCGATGGACCCTGCTGCTTTGATGTCTCAGACGGCCACGAAAGGTCGTCGTGTAGCGCAGGCTCACGTTGCTGAACAGCGGCCTCCCGCCGACGGGTGCGGCTTTCGCTGATTGACCGCAAGGTGCGAGCGGCTAACGTAGTTCGTCATGCTTCTCGATGACACGTGCGGCGACGCCGGCACCACTCGCAATCGCTTTGAGGCCCCCATGCAACGCGTCCTCGACATCAGCTTCGCGAGGCGCGGATGGTTCGCGGCCTTGATCTGCGCGTTGCTGATCGCGCCGTTCTTCTTCGTCACCGTACCGCCGCTCACCGACGTACCCGGACATATGGGTGGTTCGGCTGCCGCGGCCTATGCCGCGAGCGATCCTGCCTTCGCACGCCTCATGGGGTTCCACTGGCATCTGGTTCCGAATCTGGGAGCCGACCTCATCGTGTCCGTGCTCCGGCGGATCGTCGGGATTACGGGCGCCTACTGGCTGGTCGCGGCACTCATCCCGCCGCTGCTCGCGGCAGGCATCCTGATGATCTCGCGGATCCTCAATCCGCACGGTGCGGCAGCGATCTGCTGGGCACTGCTCTTCGTCTACTGCTTCCCGTTCAATTACGGCTTCCTCAATTACATGCTGGGAGTCGCTCTCTCGCTGATCGGGTTCGCCATCTGGATGCTGCTCGATCACCGTCCGCGTTCGCGTGAGGCCGCGACCTGGATCGCCGTGCCGCTGCTGTTCCTGTTCCACGTCGTCGCCGGCTGCTTGTTCGTCCTGTTCATCGCGTCGCGGGAATTCGAGGCCGCGCGCCGGCAGGGTCGGCTGCGCGCACTTCCGCGTCGGATCCGCCCGCTGCTGTCATCGATCCTCATCATCCTGCTCTGGCGGCTGAATACCCAGTCGTTCGCCGGAAAGAACGCGATCAACTTCAAGTCGAAGCTCACCTACGTGGTGATGCTGCTGCGGGACCAGAATTTCCTGCTCGATATCGGCACACTGATCGCGGCTCTGGCGGTATTCGTCATCGGCTGGCGGAAAGGTGCCCGGCCGCATCGCGCCGTCGCGCCTGCCCTCCTCTCGCTGCTCCTGCTCTTCGTCATCATCCCAAACTCGCTGAGCAGTTCTGAATACGCGGATGAACGCCTGCTCCCTCTGATCCCCATGCTGGCGTTCGCGACCCAGGACTGGAGTCGTGTCGACATGAGACTGGCTCGTCTCGTCGCGATCTCCGGGATGGCCCTGCTCGTCGTACGACTCGGCTTCACCCTCGCGGGCTTCATCGCCTATGACGCGCGCTTCTCGGCCGAGATCGCGGCACTCGATGATATTCCCGTTCACAGCCGCGTCGTGATCCTGAACGCGCAGGATTGCGATGCGCGGCTGAACTGGCGGTCCGACCGGCTCGGGCATCTGGGTGATCTTGCCATCGTCTATCGACGCAGCTGGACGAACTCGGAATGGGACATCGACGGGATCCACCTGCTTCAGGTGCTGTACCGGCCATCGAAGATCTTCTATCACGATCCATCGCAGTACGTCTGGCCGGTGAGCTGCGGCAACGTCGCGAAGCACCGGCCGACGATGGATGACGCCTTGGGCATGGTTCCGTTCGACGGAATCGATTATCTCTGGCTGCTCCATGCATCCTTGCCCACCGGCTACAGCAACAGCAGGCTCTCCGTCCGCTGGCGGAGAGGAAGCAGTACGCTCTACGCCGTCCATCAGACGCGATGAGATAGAGAACCCGGCTGATCGTCATCTGACAGGATCGAGTCCCTGGAGTTGAGGATCGTGCAGGAACGGTTCGGTGGTCCAGGCTGGCGGGAGATGGTGATGCTTCGTCATCGCGTGCTTCGAGCCCCTCTCGAGCTGAGCTTCGGCGCTGAACAGCTGGCGGCAGAAGTCGATCAGATCCATTTGGCACTCTGGCAGGACGACGTGCTGGCCGGCACCCTGCTCCTGGTGCCGCCGGACCAGGCTGGCGAGGGGAAGCTGCGGCAGATGGCGATCCGCCCCGGCATGGAGCGCCGCGGCCTCGGCACGATGCTGGTGCGCCATGGCGAGGACGCGCTGCAGCGTCTGGGTGCCATGGGTGCGAGACTCGCCGCGCGCGAGAACGCCATCGGATTCTACCAACGGCTCGGCTACGTGGTCGAGGGAGCCTCGTTCATCGAGGTGACGCTGCCGCACCGGTTGATGAGAAAGCGCATGGGGATGTCCGCCGGCCCGGCGTTCGCCCGAGGATGATCCTTCTGCGACCGCCGAGCGCCGCTATCGGTGGCCCAGATGCTCCTCCACGCTCTCCAATGCGACTTCAGCCTCCTCGTCGAGCGGCGCCGGCTCCAGGACCGCGACCCCTGGCGGCACGGCATCGCACGGATCAAGGTCTCGTGGCCTGTGCGGGCGTGCAGCGGGTCGCGGCCGCTTCCGCTCTTGATCCTCGGATGCGGCCTGCGGCCGGATCTTGCTCTGCAGGTCCGCCAGCTGCGTCTCGAGATCGGCGACCCGAGACGACGCCGCTTCCGCCGCCTTCATCTCTCGGCTCTTGGCGCGGAGGCCGGTGTTGGCCCGCTCCAGCTTCTCGATCTGGGCGCGCCATAGCTCGACTTCCACCTCGGTGACTTCGAAACTGGGTGTTGAACTATGCCGTCGGGCCGGATCATCGTCGCACGACGCAGCTGCGCCAGGAGGGTAGCGCATCGACCGCCTCGCGCAATGCCTTCTTCATGACGTGACGACGTTCCATCTCGGCGATACCCCGCACGTGCGACATGCCGAGAGGAAGGCCACGCAGCTCTACCCCGGGCCGGTCCGCCAATAGCCCCGCATAGTAGCATTCGACGGGGTTGTCGGAGTCGTAGAATATCAGGTGCCGCGCGACGCGTCGGTGCCGGGCGACAGGGAGCGAGGCGAGGTCGACATCGGCGCGACCGGTCAGCGCCAAGACGTCATCGTCGATCGTGGCAGGAAGGAAGTGATCCCACTCGCGTGCCCAGAGATGCAGGCGATGCGACAGGCCATGCGCCGTCTGCGGATTGACCGAAATCGTGCGAACCTCTGCCGCGAGCTCCGTGTCGGCCATCCAGTGCCCGAAGCGGATCGCCGCGTATCCGCCGGAACTATTCCCTGCCAGGATGACCCGCCGTCGTCCGCTGACTGCGCGCCGCAAGGCTTCACGCACCAGCCTGTCCGTACGCAGGTACCAAGCGGCCGGTCTCAATGGTTCGGCGAAACGGATATAGTCGACCATTGCATCCGCGGTGAAGCGGAAATATTCCCAGCGTACGGCTCCGTTTTTGCCAAGCGGGTTTCCCATGGAGTTGAAGATCACGACGAGCGGTCGCGCGAGATCGGTCAGACGTTCGCGTATGGCGAGTCGAGGCGTTTCTTCCGACCATCTCAGCAGTGGAACGGCCGCCCGCCGCCGATGCAT
>CAXTOE010000059.1:10665-11131 GCA_964245685.1 uncultured Acetobacteraceae bacterium
CTCCAGCGACGTTCGTTCGGGTGATTGAAGCCGAAGACGCGACCGCCGACCCGGTGCATCGCGTCCGGCACACTCTGTGGGGCGAAACGAATCGAGCCCCAAACGACTGAGGAATCGGCGGGACCATATTCCCATGCCCATCTCCCGAGCGCGTCGGCAGTTAAGTTCATCAGCCTTGTCTTCTACCGCACCAGACGGATCCACCGCGTCGGAAGCTGGTCACTACGGCCCAGCGGCCGCTCTCCACATCGCAGCACTCCCTGGCTGGTCATGATCGCCGAGATTGCGCACGAAGCTCCACCCCTCCTGTGAAGCGGGCTCGTCCCTGGTCAGCGGCTTGTCTTGCCCGGCCTTGGCGATACTTCCTCAGAACGTGTTCGGGATGACGAAGATCCATGTCATAGGGCAGAACCGCGTCCTCGGTCGTGGAGGTTCCCCTGCCTCGGAAGCAGCCGACGTCCAGGAC
>CAXTOE010000060.1:0-5373 GCA_964245685.1 uncultured Acetobacteraceae bacterium
TGGCGCCTCTTGCCGCTTTACCGGGCATCTGCTTCGTCAGCGTGCAGAAGGGTCCCTACGCTGATCAGCTCGCCGACCCGCCGCCAGGCCTGCGGCTGTTCGACCCGATGCCGCAGGTGCAGGACATGGACGACACCGCTGGCCTGCTGACCAAGCTGGACTTGGTGGTCACGGTGGACACCTCGATCGTGCATCTCGCCGGCGGCCTCGGCGTGCCGACCATCCTGCTCGACCGCTACGACAACTGCTGGCGCTGGCTGCACGGCCGCAGCGACAGCGCCTGGTATCCCTCGGTGCGCATCATACGCCAGCAGCGGCCGGGCGACTGGACCGGGGTGGTGGAACGGCTCGTCGCCCTGCTGCGGACCCGAGCGGAGGATACGGAGACGACCTCGCCCTTCGGCGAGGCCGCGATCTCCGATCGTCGCACTAGAAGTGCGCGGTCGCCGTGAAGGTGATGGCGAAGGGCTCGCCCGGAAGCGCGTCGGCGAACTCGGGCGTGCAGCTGTAGTTGCTGATCTGCTGGCCGGCGAAACCGGGCCTCGGATCGTTCTTGCTGAAGTTGCCGCAGTTGGCCGGCGAGGTCTGCCGGTAGAAATACTGGAAGTAGTTATTGTTGAACAGGTTGAGCACGTTGAGGTCGAAGACGATCGTCTTCAACGGGCCGACATGGTTGACCGGCAGCTTGTAGTTCAGGTCGAGATTGAAGATGGCGAAAGGCGGGATGCCGTTGTTGGGGTCGGTCGTCGTGGCACCCGCGAGGACGTTGTAGTAGTCGTACGTCCCGGGCTTCGACGAGGCCGGGATGCCCGGGATGATGCCGACATTCTCCAGACCGGTCAGGTCGTAGGTGGTCGCCTGCTTGCCGGTGTACTGGCCCTCGAAGCGTACGTTCAGCTCGTCGCCGCGGATCGCGAGGCTGCGGTGGTTGTAGTCCACGCCGAACGTCGAAAGCCAGTCGGGCACGCCGCTGATCTCCGTGCCTCTCACGTCGATGCCGAACTGCTCCTCCTGTATCGTGCCGAAGCCGAGCGACGTCTTCAGATACTTGGCCAAGGTGTGCGAAACATTGCCGAACAGCTGCCAGTTGCGGTTGATCTGCCAGGTGGCCGCGGCCTCTACGCCCTTGAACTCGCGCGCGCCGTCGCCGGTATAGAGCGACTGTCCGGCGTTCGGACCAGTCTGGTACGAGAAAAAGCCGAAGTCGCGATCGACCTTCTGGTAGAAGTAGTCCGCCGACAGCACTAGGTTGGAGACGTTGTACTTCACGCCGCCCTCGTACATGTGCACGATCGACGCACTCGGGATCGGGCCCGCATTGTTCGGCGTGAAGTCGGTCGCCGGCGCGAACAGGGCAGACTCGCCGTAGCTGGCATAGAGCGAGACGCCGCGCGCCGCCGGGAGCACCCGGTCGAGATCGTAGGCGACGTTGAAGAACGGCAGCAGCTCGCGGTCCCACTTGTGCTGCTTATAGGAGCCGAAATCGCAGGGATTGCCGGCTTGGCAGTAGGCACTCGCCAGTGTCTGCGCCGAAGGGGTGCCGCCGAAGACGTTGCCGCCGACGAAGCTGGAATCCGTGCCCTCGAGCGTCAGGCCCGGCGTCAGGTGCAGCGTGTTCTGCAGGACGTCGATCTTGTCCTGGACGAACCCTTGGTAGATGGTCCGCTGCGTGCCTCCGTCGACGGCATCGCCTACCAAGAGGATCTCTCGGTTGCTAGCATTCTCCGGCGGCGTCGAGGTGCCGCCGAAGTAGTACGCTTGGTTCGGCTCGGTTTCCTTGGCGACCAGGCCGCCGACCTTGATCGTGTTGGCGATGCCGAACACCTCCGGCGGCGTGATGGTGACACGTGGCTGGAAGCCGTAGCTGTCGTTATGGAGTGTGTTGACATTCGCATTGTAGCCGCACGGGCTGGTGAGGCCGAGCTTGGCCCAGGCCGAGGCCACGCTGGTCGGACAGGCGCCGGTGCCGGGAGGATACGCCGCCGTGCCGTTGTAGGTGTAGGCAGGCGGCTGGTAGAATATGCTGCCCGGACCGTAGAGGCTCTGCACGCCGAAGCCTGCAACAGTCTGGTTGAACGGTGCGGCACCGTCGACGCTCACCGAGCCGGGAATGCCCGGTGTGGAGAAGATGCTCGGGTTGCCGTAGTTCGTGACCGTCGCGTCCGAGTTCAGATAGAAGGTCGACAGACCGGCGCTGACGTAGTCGTTGATGTATGTGTCGTCCTTGAGGATGATCGTCAGGTAGTCGTTCTGCTGCCTGGCGAATTCCTGGTCGGGCGAGTAGTTGCTGAACCTTCCGTTCTGCGCGAGGTACGGCAGCGGTATCGGCTCGGGCGTCACCAATCCATCGGCCGTGTTGTAGAGCACGCTGGCCTGGAACTTCGACAGGCCGCCATCATACGGCTTGTCGAAGGCGAACAGCATGTTGTTATAGCGCGCCGGGGTATAGTCGATGAAGCCGTTGGTCTGCAGGTTGGAGTATTTAAGCAGGAACTTCGGCGCATCGTCGCCGCTGCCGAGCAGGCCGTTCAGGCGGCCGGAGTTGAGCGTGAAGCCTTCGTTATAGGTCCCGAACGAGCCGATCGAGCCGGTGAGGTCGACATACTGCTTGTCGGTCGGCCGCAGGGTCGCATAGGCGATGGTGCCGCCGATCGTGCCGAAGGTGTTCTTGTCGGGGTAGGCCACGCCAGGATAGATCGAGACGCCGCTGATCTGGTCGAGGTTGAAGCGGCCGCCCACGATGTTCTGCAGAAGCGCGCCGGTGCCGCCGTTCAGCAGATCCTGCATCGGAATGTCGTCCAGCGTCTGCGCGGTCTCCAGACCGCGCGTGCCACGGATCGACAGCACCGGCTCGTTGTTGCCGATTCCCTGCTGATACACGTAGACCGAGGGCGCCGCGCGCAGCAGCGTTGCGACACTGCCCGTCACGCCGGTCTGCGCGATCTGCGCGGAGCCGAGTTCGGTCACCGCACTCGGCGAGTCCTTTTCCTTGAGCAGCCGGCGCTGCGCCCGCACGGTGATGCTCTCGCTGGTGCCCGAGACCCCGGACGGTGGCGGAGTGGTAACACCGACCGGGCCGTGACCGGAGGTGCTCCCGGAACTCAGCGGCTTCGAGGCATCCTGCGCCCAGGCGACGCCTGCCGGCGCTCCGACCAGTATCGCGGCGGCGCCCATGAGCAGCCTGCGACGGGCAAATCCTGACTTCTGCAAACTGCGCGCTCCCCACGATCGTCCGGCTGACCCTGCCGAGGGAGTTTCGAGCAAGCAATATGCCTTGGAGGGCAGATCGCCGGCGCCGCCGCCTCTTGTTCAGGAACTGTGTCTGTTTTGCACCAGAATGTGTTGCGCTGTAACGAAGACGCTAGACGTTGCCGATCAGCACCCCTGCCGCCAGCACCAGCGCGCCGCCGAGACCGACCTTCGCCGCCGCCGACAGCATCGGCGTCTCCATGAAGCGGAACTGGATCCAGGCGATGATCGCGAGCTCGATCACCACCACCACGCCGGCGGCGGCGGTCGCGGTCCAGAAGTTCGGGATCAGGTAGGGCAGCGTGTGGCCGATGCCGCCAGCGATGGTCATCAGGCCGCACACCAGGCCGCGCAGCAGCGGCGCGCCGCGTCCGGAGAGCTTGCCGTCGTCGGCGAGCGCCTCGGCGAGGCCGATGCTGATGCCCGCGCCGACGCTGGCGGCGAGCCCGACCAGGAAGGCGTTGTGCGGATCGCGGGTCGCGAAGGCCGCGGCAAACACCGGCGCCAGCGTCGACACCGAGCCGTCCATCAGCCCGACCAGCCCGGGCTGTATCACCTGCAGCACGAAGCGCTTGCGCCCGGCGAGATCCTCGCGCGCCCGCACGTCGCCCGGCAGGCGCTTGTCCTCGATCAGGCCGGCAGTCTGCAGGTGTCCCGCCTCGGCCTCCGCCAGGTCGCCGAGCAGCCGACGGATCGCGGGGTCGTTGGCGCGGGCGGCGGCCTGCAGGTAGAAGCGGCTCGCATCCGCTTCCATCTGACGCGCCTGCCGGCGCACGGCGTCGATCCCCCTCGGCACCACGCGCCATACCGGCGGCGGCAGCGGCGCGCCGCGTATGTCGCTGCGGCGCACCTGCGGGATGTGGTCGCCGAAGCGCTGCACGAACAGGTCGATCAGGGCGCGGCGGTGACCGCCCTCCTCCGCCGCCATGTCGACGAACATCTTGGCGCTGTCGGGATAGCTGTCGCGCAAGTTCTCGGCGAAGTCCGAGTAGGTGCGCCCGTCCTCCTCCTCGTTGGAGATGGCCAGGGCAAGGATATCGCGCTCGCTCAAGTCTCTGAAGTTTCGCATGCCGCCTCCTTAACTGGGCAATACCCGGAAGCCAAAGCGAATCTGGAAGATCGCAGTGATTATCAACTGCATCTTTATTGAGCGCGCCGCGCATGTCGCTCGGGATGCGGCCTTGCCGCGCGCGTCAAACATGTGGACCATCCGGTGCATGATGATCCGCGCCGTCCCGATCGCCCTGCTCCTGCTCGCGACCCTCCCACCGGAGGCGCGCGCGGCGGCGACGCCGGATGCGGCCAGCATCTTCGCGCCGTTCGTGCAGGAATATCCCGCCAACGCCTATCGTTCCGCCGGCGGCGCGCCCGGACCCGCCTACTGGCAGAACCGCGCCGACTACCGGATCACCGCCGCCATCGACACCCGGAGCCATACCCTCTCGGGCGACGAGGTGATCAGCTACGGCAACAACAGCCCCGACGCGCTCGACCAGCTCTGGGTGCAGCTCGACCAGAACATCTACCGGGCCGGATCGCGCGCCTCGTTCCTGTCGCCCTATTTCGGGCGGCAGCACACCGACGGCGACGTGATCGAGCAGGTCGGCATCGAGAGCGGCGGCCGCGTCGTGCCGGCGGCCTTCGAGGCCTCCGACACGCGCATGCGGGTCACCCTGGCGCGGCCGCTGGCGCCGAAGGCGAGGCTGAAGCTGCACATACGCTGGCACTACGTCGTCCCCGGCCCGTGGGGCGGCCGCACCGCGGTGACGCCGACGCGCAACGGCGACATCTACGAGATCGCGCAATGGTTCCCGCGCATGGCGGTATACGACGACCTGCGCGGCTGGGACACCGAGCCGTATCTCGGCTCGGAGTTCTACCTCGAGTACGGCGACATCGACTACACCGTGATCGTGCCTGCGAACTTCATCGTCGCGGGTTCCGGCGCGCTGCGTAATGCGGGCGAGGTGCTGAGCCCGGCGCAGCGCGACAGGCTGACGCGGGCGGGCGGCAGCGACTCCGCGGTGCTGATCCGCACGCCGCAGGAGGTGGCCGCGGACCACGGCACCGCCGCCGGCACGCGCACGTCGAAACCTTCGACCTGCGCCGCCACCTGCGGGAACT
>CAXTOE010000060.1:5383-6546 GCA_964245685.1 uncultured Acetobacteraceae bacterium
CCGCCCTGGTCTGGGACGCGGCGCGGATCCGGCTGCCGCCGGTCGACGGCTCGCCGCGGCTGGCGATGTCGGTCTATCCGGTCGAGGCGATGCAGGATGGCCGGTGGGCGCGCTCGACCGAGTACGTCAAGAACGCCATCGAGTACTTCTCCGCCAAGTGGTTCCCCTACCCCTGGCCGGACGCGATCAACCTCGCCGGCCACGGCGCCAACATGGAGTATCCGGGCATCGTCTTCGACGGCATCCAGGACGCCGGCGCAAGGCTGTTCTGGATCACCACGCACGAGATCGGCCATGGCTGGTTCCCGATGCTGGTGGGTTCGAACGAGCGACGCGCGTCCTTCATGGACGAGGGCTTCAACACCTTCATCGACACCTACGCGTCCGACGACTTCGACCACGGCGAGTTCGCGCCCAAGCGCGACTCCGAGTACGCGCCCGGCGGCGGCAATCCGGTCGACGAGATCGTGCCGCTGCTGCGCCCTGGCGCACCGGTGATCACCGAGGAGGCCGACGTGATGGGGTTCCCGATGGTCCACACCGTCAGCTACTTCAAGACGGCACTCGGCCTGCGGCTGCTGCGCGAGCAGATCCTGGGCCCGGCGCGCTTCGATGCCGCGTTCCGGCGCTACATCGCGCTGTGGGCGTACAAGCATCCGTCGCCGTCGGACTTCTTCCGGCTGATGGACAGCGAGGGCGGCGAGGACCTGTCCTGGTTCTGGCGCGGCTGGTTCGCGCAGAACTGGCCGATGGACCTCGGCGTCAAGTCGGTCGACGCGAAGGGCGGCAGCGTCGTCCTGACCTGCACCGGCGGGCTGGTGATGCCGTCGACGCTGCGCGTCGACTACGCCGACGGCAGCACGCGCCGGATCCGCGTGCCGGTGGAGACCTGGATGCAGGGCGCCGAGGCCCGAGTCGTGGCCGCCGGAACGGCTCCGATCAGCCGCGCCACCATCGACCCCGACCACGTGCTGCCGGACATCGACCGCGGCAACAACAGCCTCGCCGCGCACTAGTGTCCCGGTTTGCACCGGGTCAGGCGAGCTTCTGCATCAGGACCAGCGCGATCAGCGCCGAGCCGGCGGCGAGCGCGAACGGGGCGCCGGGGAACGTCACCGGCAGGAAGTGCTGCGTGAACAGGTAGAACAGGGCCGCGGTGAGCC
>CAXTOE010000060.1:6556-6856 GCA_964245685.1 uncultured Acetobacteraceae bacterium
GCTCTCCGCCGTCAGGCCCTGGACGGCGGAGAGCAGGCCCTGCATCTCGCCCTGGTTGTCGGCCTCGCCGCGGCGCGACACCATCGAGCGCACCGAGGGCGTGGCCAGGCCGCCGAGCGCGATCAGCATCACCGCCGGCACCATCGCCCAGCCGGCCACCGCGAACGCCAGCGTCGCGTAGCCGAGCGCGCCCGCGACGTAGCCGATGATGGCGGTGCGCCGCTCGCCGACGCGGTCGGTGACGTGTCGCAGCAGCACCCCCTCGACGACGGCCTGCGAGACGCCGACGCCGGCCAGCAT
>CAXTOE010000060.1:6866-10461 GCA_964245685.1 uncultured Acetobacteraceae bacterium
CAGCTGCACGACCACGCGACCGCGAGCCGGCTCAGGGCGCGGTCGCGCGCGATGCCGGACAGCAGGCTGAACGGGTTCGCCCGCTGCCAGGTCAGCGGGCGCCGGTTCTCCGCGGCCAGGCTCTCCGGCAGCACCAGCAGGCCGAACAGCACGTTGGCGAGTGCCAGGGCGGCCGCCACCAGGAACGGCAGCCGCAGCCAGAAGCCGCCCAGGAAGCCGCCGAGGGCGGGGCCGACCACGAATCCGGCGCCGAAGGTCGCCCCGATCAGACCGAACAGGCGCGGCCGATCCTCGGCATCGGAGACGTCGGCGATGTAGGCGGTGGCGGCGGCGACGTTGGCGGAAGTGGCACCCGCCACCAGCCGGCCGATGAACAGCAGCCACAGGTTCGGCGCCAGCGCCAGCAGGATGTAGTCGCAGCCCAGGCCGAACACCGAGAGCAGGATCACCGGCCGCCGGCCGAACCGGTCGCTCAGCTCGCCCAGCAGCGGTGCCGCCAGGAACTGCACGCCGGCGTAGGCCGCGATCATCGCGCCGACCCAGGGCGCCGCGCGGCTCGGCGACAGGTGGGTGAGGTGCTGCACCAGCCCCGGCACGATCGGCGCGATGATGCCGACGCCGAGTGCGTCCAATCCGAGGGTCACCAGGATAAAGACGACGGACGCGCGATGCGGGCTGGCCATGCCGCGGCAAGACGCACCGTCCGGGACAGTTTCCTCGCCGCCGCCGCAATTCGGCGGCAACGGAGGCGGCCGCCCGCCGTTCGTTCCGCGTGCCAGCCAGGTCTCCCCTGCCCCGCTTCCTCGTGCTGTACGGAGCGCTGTTCGCCGCCTTCGGGGCGGCGTCGCCGTTCCTGCCGGCGCTGCTGCTGCAGCACGGCCTGCATCCGGAGGCGATCGGCATCGTGCTCGCCGCCGGCACCGCGATCCGGTTGCTGGCGGGACCTTTCGGCGGCAGGCTCGCCGACCGCTCCGGGCGGGCGCCGATCGTGCTCAGCGGCTTCACCGCGGCGGCCGCGGTGGTGGCGACCGGCTACGCGCCGGCGCGCGGCCTGCTGCCGCTGCTGCTGGTCAGCGTCGCGCACGCCGCGGTGCTGGCGCCGCTCACCCCCCTCGCCGACGCCCTCACGCTGGGCTCGTCGCGCGGCAAGCCGGGCTTCGAGTACGGCTGGGTGCGCGCCGCCGGGTCCGCGGCCTTCATCGGCGGCACCCTGCTTTCGGGACGCCTCGTCGGCTGGCACGGCCTCGGCGTCATCGTGTGGCTGAATGCCGGGCTGCTGGCCGCGGCGGCCTGCCTCGGCTGGCTGCTGCCCAACCGGATGGCCGGTCTCGATGCCGCCGCGGCCCCGCGGCGCGGCTCGATCCGCGACCTGCTGGCGCTGCCCGGGTTCGTGCCGCTGATGATCGTGGTCGCCCTGATCGGCGGCAGCCACGCCATGCACGACGGCTTCGAGGTGATACGCTGGCGCACGGCCGGACTCTCGGCCGGCCAGTGCAGCGTGCTGTGGGCGCTGTCGGTCGCCTCCGAGGTCGCCGTGTTCCTGCTGTTCGGACGGTCGCTGCTGGAGCGGCTGGGACCCTCGCGGGCGATGATGCTGGCGGCGGTCGCGGGGATCGTGCGATGGGGCACCGCGGCGCAGACCGCGCGGTTCCCGGTCATGGCGCTGGTGGAACCGCTGCACGGCTTGACCTTCGCGCTGCTGCACCTCGCCTGCCTCGGCCTGATCGAGCGGGCGGTGCCGCCGACAGCCCGCGCCACGGCGTTGACGCTCTACGGCACCGTCGGGCTCGGGCTCGCGGGCGCGGCGGCGACGCTCGCCTCCGGGCCGCTATACGCGCATCTCGGTGCCGGCGCGTTCTGGGGGATGGCCGCGCTGTGCCTGCTGGCGCTGCCGCTGGCGCGCGGCATCCGCCTGCCCGGTCCCGCCTACGGCGCCGTCGCAGCGGCAGGTTGAACGGGTTCGGCCAGGAGGTTCTCTGATGAGGTCTACGGTATCGCGACTGTCGCTGGTGGCCGGGGCGCTGCTGCTCGCCGTCCCGGCCGCCGCCGACAGCACACGGGTCGGCGAGGTGAGCACGACGTTCCGCCTGCTCGGGCGCAACGACAAGATCGTGGTCGACCGCTACGACGACCCGCGTGTCGACGGCGTCAGCTGCTACATGTCGCATGCCGAGACCGGCGGGGTGAAGGGATCGCTCGGCCTCGCCACGGACCCGAGCCGGTTCTCGATCGCCTGCCGCGCCACCGGCAAGCTGGTGCCGCACGGCGACCTGCCGGCGAGCGAGACGGTGTTCGACCAGAGCACCAGCTTCTTCTTCAAGGTGCTGCGTGTGACCCGCCTGTACGACGCGCAGAAGCGCGTGCTGGTCTACCTGGTGTGGTCGACCAAGAGCATGACCACCGGCGGCAGCCCCTACAACAGCGTCACCGCGGTGCCGCTCGACTAGCGCTCTGCTCCCGCGCTCAGCGCAGCTCGGCGGAGGCGAGACCGTAGCCGCCCGGGATCAGGCTGCCGGTCTGGATCAGCTCGTTCCAGTGCTGCCGCTTGATCTGCGCGTCGAGCACCGGGTTGATCCTGTAGGAGATGTCCCAGGCCGCCGCATACTGCTGCAGGTAGTAGTCGCCGGTGAGGTTCGGCAGCGGCGTGCCGCAGATCTCGACCGCCCGCCACATCTCGACGTGGAAGTCGACCACCTGGGTATCGAGGCAGGCGGTGTCGCCGGGCCGCGACGGATGGAAGTCGGCGGAGCAGCCGCCCAGCGTGAGCGCGACGACGGCGAGCAGCCGTTGCGGCAATGCGGTCATCGCGATCCTTGCAGGCAAGCTCACGGGATTTGGGGATGCTATCAAGCGGTCTCGGACCGGTCCAGGAAAACCGCGGACCCCGACCGGTCCTCAGTATTGGAACTGGTACTTCAGCCCGACGCTGCTGCCGGGGTCGTTCTCCGGCGTCGTGGTGCCGGTCACCGTGCCGCCGGTGCCGACCACGGTGTTGAGCTTCAGCCGCTTGGTCAGGTCGACCTGCACCTGGGCCTGGGTGCCGGAGCCGGAGGTGGACTGCCTGGCCCCGACATAGACGCCGCGCGCCACGTACTTGCCGGCCTCCACGCTGGCGCCGGTGCTGTTGGCGCCGCCGCTGCCGATCGAGAGTCGGTCCAGGCCGAGCCTGCCGCGCACCGCGCCGAGCATACCCGGGCCGCCGCCGCCGACGCCGCTGAGCTCGGCGAGGCCCGCGGCCAGGCTCGCGATCTGCAGCGGGCTGAGCTGGGTGGTGCTCTGCTGGAACAGGATCAGCGCCAGCACCTGGTCCTGCGGCAGCGGCGGCGTCGAGGACAGGGTGATCTTCGGCGCGTCGGCGTAGCCGCCGACATGCAGCCGGGCGACGTCGGCATTGACGAAGCTCTCGGCAGTGAAGTCGAGCGAGGGGTCGATCTTGTTGGTGACGCCCGCGCCGTCGAAGCCGACCCGTCCCTTGGTGAAGGTGAGCGTGGCGCCGGCCAGGCTGAAGGTGCCGCGGCGCATGTCGAAGCCGCCGGCGATCACCGGCGCCGCGGTGGTGCCGGAGATCATGGTGCCGCTGATCGTGACCCGGATG
>CAXTOE010000060.1:10471-10901 GCA_964245685.1 uncultured Acetobacteraceae bacterium
ATTTCGGCATCCAGCCCGTGTCCGCGCACGAAGATCTGCCCCGGCGCGCGCAACGCCAGATCCAGTCCGACCACCGCGCCCGGCGCCGGCGGCGGCGCCGGCTTGTCGCCCGGGCGACGCACGTCGAGCTTGGCGACCGACGGCGGCAGCCGGTTGGGGATGTTGATCGCTGCGCTGTCGACGGTGACCGAGCCGGCTAGGTCGAGCCGCGAGGCGACCTGGCCGCGGACGCTGAGGTCGGCATCCAGCACCGCCGTCAGCAGGTCGCTCGAGAGCGGGCGCGCCCGGCTGGCGGTGATGTGCAGGTCGACCGGCAGGCCCGGCGCCAACGCGCCGACGCTGCCGCTGGCGCCGATGCTGCCGTCCCCGGCATGGGCGACGAAGCGCTCGACGTGCAGCGCCTGGCCCTGGGCGCGGATCAGCATGGCGA
>CAXTOE010000061.1:0-1031 GCA_964245685.1 uncultured Acetobacteraceae bacterium
CAGCATCGGCGAGAACTGGTGCACGTGCACCGGATAGCGCGCCACCATCTCCGCGCCCTGGAAGCCGAGATGGTAGTCGCGATGCGCCGTCTGCGCGGCGCCGCCGGGGTTGACCACGTTCAGCTGCGACGTGATCTGGTAGCAGGGCCCGAGCCAGGCCTCGCTGACCAGCGCGATCATGTCGTTCTGGTAATAGGCGGCGAAGGTCTCCGGCTCCTCGAGGCAAAGCTTCTCCAGCGCGTTCCAGATGCGGTCGTTGGCCCCGGCCTTGGCGAAATGGTCGCCGCCTCCCGCCCCGCTGGCGCGCTGCGCCTCGATCATGCGCCGGAACACACGGGTCGCCTCGTCGACCGGAGCGGCGTCGGCGAAGGCGCCCTGCAGCACCACGATGCCCGGACCGGTGCGCAACACCGAGATCCATTCCGCCATGACCTCGCGGCGTCCGGCGGCCGTGGCCGCGAGGTCCCGCACCACGGCGCAATCGTAGATGGGTACGTTCTTGTCGATCCGCGCCGCGAGTGGGACGTCGTCGGCGGCGGTTTGCCGCTGCACCGACGTCCGCAGATCCTCGAGCGTGCAGGAGCCTAGGCCATACCAGGCACCGCTGGCGCGCAGCGCCGAGACGTTGTCCGCTTTCATCGTGGTTCCTCCTTCGCCGCCACGATACGTCTCAGAAGCATCCCTGAACTCTTCCGAAACCCTCAAAAATACCTCAACGAAGAGGAGCCGCCCGGTGCGCAGGACGTTCCCGATGAAGGAGATCGCGCTTCAGGCGGGCGTCGGCCTGGCGACGGTCGACCGCGTGCTCAACCGCCGCGGCGGCGTCCGGCCGCAGACCGCCCAGCGCATCCGCCAGGCGATGGATGAGCTGGCGCGCCAGAGCCTGCAGGCCTCGTTGCGCGGCCGTCGCTTCATCATCGACGTGGTGATCGACGCGCCGGGCCGCTTCAGCGCCGCCGTCCGCGTGGCGCTGGAGGCCGAACTGCCGTCGCTGCGTCCGGCCGCCTTCCGCGTCCGCTTCCACCTGACCG
>CAXTOE010000061.1:1041-10894 GCA_964245685.1 uncultured Acetobacteraceae bacterium
GCGCCGTCCGAGATCATCGCCATCCTGCGTCGGATCGCGCGACGCGGCAGCCACGGCGTCATCCTCAAGGCGCCCGACCTCCCCGAGATCGCCGCCGCCGTCGCCGAACTCTCGGAGCTTCGTGTCCCGACCGTGACCCTCGTGACCGACATCCCGGCCGCGCCGCGGACGTGCTATGTCGGGGTGGACAACCGCGCGGCCGGCGAGACCGCCGCCTACCTGGTCGCCGCCTGGATGAGAGGCGCCAGCGCTCGCGTCCTGGTGACCCTGTCCAGCCACAGCTTCCTGGGCGAGGAGCAGCGCGAGGCAGGCTTCCGCGCGGCACTCGGGCGGCATGCGCCGGGTATCGGCATCCTCGCCGTCGCCGAGGGACGCGGCATGGATCGCGCGACCGGCCTGCTGGTGGGCGCGGCGCTCGCCGAAGCGCCGGACATCGAGGCGGTATACTCGGTCGGCGGCGGCAACGTGGCCGTCCTGGACGCGTTCCAAGCCCAAGGCCGAGCCTGCCGCGTCTTCATCGGCCACGACCTCGACGCCGATAATCGGCGGCTGCTGCGGGCCGGCCAGATCCACGCGGTACTGCACCACGACCTGCACCGCGACATGCGTACCGCCTGCCGGGCGATCCTGCAGGCGCAGCGCGCGCTGCCGCGAACCGCCCCTCTCCCGCTCTCGTCGGTCGGGATCGTGACCCCGTTCAACTTGCCGTCCTATGGCTTCCCCGAATGACGAGGCGAGGCATCCGGCCCTCATGCCGCGATCCATCACACCACACGGGAACGAAGCGGCTCCCCGCCCAGCGCACGCATCGCCTCTTCGGCCGCCATGCGTTGCAGGGTCTCAAGGCTCTCGTCCGAATAGAAGGCGGCGTGCGGCGTAAGGATCACGTTGTCCATGCTGCGCAGAGGCGAATCCGACGATAGTGGCTCAGGGTCGAACACATCGAGTGCCGCGCCGCCGAGGTGACCGCAAGCGAGCGCGTCCGACAGCGCACCCTCATCGACCAGCGCGCCGCGCGCCGTGTTCACCAGCATGGCACCGGGTCGCATGCGGGCGATCGTCTCCCGGTTGATGACGTGCCGCGTCGCGGAGGTGGCGGGCAGGTGCAGCGAGAGGCCGTGCGCGTCGGCGAGAAGGGCGTCGAACGTCAGGAACTCGATGTTCAGCGCCCGCAGGCGGACGGGATCCGCATAGGGATCATGGGCGACGATGCGGATGCCGAAGGCCTGCAGCCGTCGCGCCACGAGGATGCCGATGCGGCCGACACCGAGCAGGCCTACCGTGGTGGAGGCGAGGCTCGGGAGTCGCGGCACCATCGTCGGCTTCGCCCAGCCGTCGCGCCGGATCGCGGCGTCGTAGATCGTCAGCCGACGCAGCAGAGCCAGCATGCCGGCCACGGCGTGATCGGCCACGGTGTCGCTGCCGTAGTCGGGCACGTTGGCGACCCGCCTCCCCAGCCGGCGCGCGGCCTCGATGTCGACGTTGTCCGTGCCGATCCCGTAGCGGATGATCAGGCCGTCCGGCCGCATGCCGGCAAGCGCGTCGGCGTCGACCGGGGCGAGGTTGACGAAGGCGACATCCGCGTCGTGCACGGCCCTCGCCACCTCATCGGGCCTCGTGCAGTCGAAGGTTTCGAATACGGCGTCGAAACGATCCGCCGCGTCCCGCTCGTGCCGCAGGCTCTCGAAGCGGCAATCGGTCACGACGATGCGTTTCCTCATCGGCTCGCTCTCGGCGTCGAACACTCCGACCGAGGAGTGGTCCACGTGGTCCTGTCGATCATGTCGAGTGCCTCCTCCGATCTGGTCATGTCTGGTCACGGCGCAATGTCGGGACGCGCAGCGGCGCCTCCCGGCCAGGTTCGGAGATTGCCAACTCCGTTCGCCACCCCGCATGTTCACGCTTGCGTCAGCAACCGCGTCGACGGCGCGACGGCGAGTTCCGTCCACTCCGTAGAAGCCGACCCACGCGATCGCGTCTCACCTCAACCATGGCGTAGAGCATGATCAGGACAGAAAGGCACGGCGGCATCCTCGTCATCATCATCGAGAACCCGCCGGTCAACGTGTTCAGCGCGGCCGTTCGCCGCGGCCTTGATGACGCGCTGGCCGAGGCGCGACGCGACGTGAGGCCGAGGCGATCGTGCTTCGCGGCGCCGGCCGTCTGTTCTCGGCTGGCGCCGACATCACCGAGTTCGACAGGCCGCTCGTCCCGCCGTTCCTGGCGGACATCCTGGACAGGATCGAGGCCGACACCAGGCCGATCATAGCGGCGCTGCACGGGCCCTGTTTGGGCGGCTCACTGGAGCTGGCGCTGAGCTGCCATTACCGGGTGGCTGCGCCGTCGGCGAGTATCGGTCTGCTGCCCGGTGCCGGCGGCACGCAACGCCTGCCACGTCTGGTCGGCGTTCCGACTGCCGCAGCGATGATCATCAGCGGCGACCCGGTCACGGCCGATCAGGCCGTCTCCACCGGGCTCATCGACCGGATCGTGTCCGAGGAACGACTGACCGAGGATGCGGTCGCGTTCGCGCGCGAGGTCGCGGTGCCGCAGGGAGCGCACCGCACCTGCGACCGGACCGTGGCGGCGCACGCCGATCTATTCGACGACACCGTCGCCGGCCACGCGAGCAAGGTAGGCGGTCGCCGAGCACCTGCGGCCTGCGTCGAGGCGATCAGGGCCGCCGTCGAGTTGCCGTTCCGCTCCGGACTCGCGCGCGAACGCGGGCTGTTCGTCGCGCTGGCGGCCGGCCGGGAGTCGATGGCGCTGCGACACCTCTTCGTCGCCGAGCGGGCCGCGGCCAAGATCGACGGCATGACGGCAGGCGTCGAGCCGATTCCGGTCGGCAAGGTCGGCGTCGTCGGCGCCGGCACGATGGGCGGCGGCATCGCGATGAACTTCCTGTCGATCGGCCTCGAGGTCGTGATGGTGGAGCGTCAATAGGCGGCGCTCGAGCGCGGCATCGCCACGATCAGGAAGAACTACGAGCGCAGCGCCCAGCGTGGTCGGATCACCACCGGGGACGTCGAGGCGGCGGTGGGCAAGCTGCGCCCGAGCCTGCGGCTGGAGGATCTCGCCGACTGCGACCTGGTGATCGAGGCCGTGTTCTAGAACATGGTCGTCTAGAAGGACGTGTTCCGACGGCTCGACGGCATCGTCGGGCACGGCGCGATCCTGGCCTCGAACACCAGTTTCCTCGACATCGATCAGATCGCGTCGGTGACGACCCGGCCCGGTCGGGTATTGGGGATGCACTTCTTCTCGCCGGCCAACGTCATGCGCCTGCTCGAGATCGTGCGCGGCGCGAAGACGACCCCGGACGTGCTGGCAGCCGCGATGTCGCTGTCGCGCCGGCTCGGCAAGGTCGCGGTGGTCGCCGGCGTCTGCCACGGCTTCATCGGCAACCGCATGCTCGAGCCCAGGCAGCGCCAGGCCCATGCCCTGATCATGGAAGGCGCGACGCCATCCGAGATTGATCGCGCACTGGTCGAGTTCGGCATGCCGATGGGTCCGTTCCAGATGGCGGACCTGGCCGGCCTCGACATCGGATGGGACGCGGCAACCTCGTCGGGCGCGACGATCCGTGACCTGCTCCGCGAGCAGGGACGGCGCGGCCAGAAGAGCGGGCACGGCTTCTACGACTACGATGCGAGACGGAGCGCGACGGCCTCGTCGCACGTCGAAGCGCTTATCAGGGATTTCGCCGCGAGGCGCGGCTACGTGCAGCGCCGGATCGAGGCCGCGAAGATCCTCGAGGAGGGGATCGCCCGGCGCGCCTCGGACATCGACGTGGTCTGGGTCAACGGCTATGGCTGGCCGGCGACGACGGGCGGCCCGCTGTTCTGGGCCGATGGCATCGGCCTGCAGACGATCATCGACGGTCTGGCGGCGCATCGCGATCGCCTGGGTCGCGACGCGGCCGTATCGGATCTGCTGGCGCGGAAGGCCGCAAACCGCCAGACCTTCGGCACCTACCAGACCTTCAGCCCCTAGATGTCCAGCCCTGGCGTGTGGCGAAGCGGGTGGCGCCTGGATCGGGCTGGCTCATCTGTCCACGCTTTGCAGACGGCTTCGTGCAACACGAAGCTGTTGGCCGCCTTTCGACGAACCCCGCGAGTGCCGGAACGGTTTGACAGCGCGAGCTCTGGGAGTGCTTGTCTGTCGACGACACCTGGCTGAAGCTATACGGCCGCCGGACTTACCCGTATCAGGCGATCGGCTGGAAGAGCAACCTGATCGCTGTAACGCTCAGTGAGCACCGCCGCCCTCCCGGCACGAAATCTCGCAACAGCTCGTATTCGGATCGCTCCCGCGCGTCAAGCAGCGCACCAAGCAGGTGCAGCGCGTCGAGGCGCCGTGGAATGCATCCGAGCACGGAACGTTGAGTAACGCCACCCAGGCAAAGTTCCGCATTCAATCCGCTGGCAGGATGACGGCCATCCGGCCGTCAAGAGAATCATCTACCGATTCATACCCGGACAGGCAGAGGATCGAAAGCGACGAGACCGCCTCCAAATTTTAGTTCTGACCTCGTTATTATTCCGTTTAACGTTTCGATAACGTATGTTATCGGGAGCGCAAGCACCAAAACGCCGAGGAAACTTTCATGACTTCGTCTCCCACAATCACCCCGCAGGCGCCTGGCACGGTCGAGCGGAACCAGACCACGGTCCTGGCCGTCGTGACCCCCGCGATGATCGGCGATGCGTTGAGCGTCACGCCGAACTCCACCTTCGTCGGCACGATTTCACTTCAGGCCGGAGCGAACGGCACCGAGGACCTGATATACACCGCGCCGTCGAACATCGGAGGCAGCGACAGCTATTTGGTCGCCTACACGGTCACCGACTCCACCGCCGGAAATGCCTTCTCCTTCGGCGAGGCACAGGTCTCCTTGGACGCGGGGCCGTCCGTGACCACGACCGATCCCGGCCTGATGGAGGCTGGCCAGGAGCGGCAGATCGGCACCGCGACGCCGGGCCTGCCCGGCGACGTGCTGACGGTGAGCCAGGAAGACGGACCCGGAACGCTCTCGCTGGGGCCGGTGCTGGATGGCGTGCAGGCGATCAACTACACCGCGCCGACGGGCGTGCCCGAGAGCGGGCCGGTCACGGTCCAGTACAGCATCACCGACCAGCTCGGCGGCGGCGTCACCCGGGATGAGTCCATCAGCCTCGATCGCGGGCCGGAGATCAGCGCGGCGCCGCAGCTCGAGCGTGAGCAGGGCCAGACCGAGACCGTCGGATACGCGACTCCCGGCGTCGCAGGCGACACGCTGACCATCACGCAGACCTCGGGCCAGTACGGCACGGTGGCGCTCGGGCAGCAGCAGGGTGGCAGCCCGGTGCCGATCCTCTACACCGCGCCGGCGCACGTGATCGCCAGCGGCCTCGACAGCTTGAGCTACACCATCACCGACAGCAATGGCGGTGTCGTGTATGGCTCCGCCGGCGTGCCCCTCGACGTGGGGCCGAGCGTCGCCGCCGTGTCGCCGCAGACCATCGAGCAGGGCCAGACGACGCAGATCGGCACCGTGACCCCGGGCGCCCCGGGGGACGTGCTGACGCTGACGCAGGCCTTCGGCTCGGAGGGGACGCTTTCGCTCGTCCCGCAGGGCGGCGGTACGGAGGCGGTGATCTACACCGCGCCGCAGACCGTGATCCAAAGCTTCACCGACAGTCTCGCCTACACGGTCGCCGACCAGAACGACGACGTGGCGGCGCACGGCACCGGCTCCGTCACCGTCGATGGCGGCCCGCAGGTCAGCCCTGGCACGCCGGGCACGATCGAGCAGAGCCAGACCACGGTGCTGGGCACGGTCTCCCCCGGCGAGACCGGCGATGTGCTGAGCGTGAGCCAGGACGCCGGCGCGCTCGGCACGGTCACGCTCGGCGCGGTCAACGGCGACGGTTCGCAGCAGATCATCTACACGGCACCCGCGACCGTCTCCGCCAGCGCCGCCGACACGGTCACCTACCATATCGTCGACCAGCACGACGACACGACCGCGAGCCGGACCGCGACCGTGCAGCTCGACGACGGACCGCAGCTCACGGTCAGCATCCCGGGCGTGGTGGAGAACAGCCAATCCACCGTGCTGGGGGTCGTGACACCCGGGTTGGCGGGCGACGTGCTGAGCGTGAGCCAGGCTGCCGGCGCGCTCGGCGCGGTGACGCTCGAGGCGGACACGGACGCCGCCGCCCCCGCCGGGGCCGAGAAGCTGGTCTACACCGCGCCGGCGACGATCTCCGCCAGCGCCACCGACGCGATCAGCTACACCCTGACCGACCAGCATGCCGGCGTGAACCAGCAGCCCGGCGCGTCGGTGACCCAGAGCGCGTCCGTGCAGCTCGATGCGGGTCCCTCAATCGCGACCGCGACCCCGGGCGTGGTCGAGCAGACCCAGACGACCGTGCTCGGCACGGTGACGCCCGGCCTGACCGGCGACACGCTGACCCTGACGCAGACAGGGACATCGCTCGGGACGGTCGCCCTCGGCCCGGTCGCGGCGGACGGCACGCAGCAGATCATCTACACCGCGCCGGCGACCGTTCCGTCCAGCACCACGGACGCCGTCGGCTACACGATCACGGACCAGTACGACGACGTGGTGGCGAGCCAGTCCGCCACCGTCACGCTCGATGCCGGCCCGGCGCTGGTGACCGCGACGCCGGGTGCGGTCGAGCAGGGCCAGACCACGATCCTCGGCACCGTGACGCCCGGCGAGACCGGAGACACGCTGACCCTGACACAGGGCACCGGCGGCGTCGGCACCGTGAGCCTCGGGACGGTCCAGGCCGACGGCACGCAGCAGGTGATCTACACCGCACCCGCCAGCGTCTCCTCCACCATAGAAGACAGCGTCAGCTACAGCATCGTCGATCAGCACGACCAGGTGGTCGCGGCCAACGGCGCCTCGGTTCTGCTGGATCGCGGTCCGAAACTCATCGCCACGACTCCCGCGACCGTGGAACAGGACCAGACCACGGTGCTGGGTTCGGTGAAGGCCGGCGCGCGTGGCGATACGCTGACCGTGACGCAGGCTCCCGGCGCGCTCGGCACCGTCACGCTCGGGCCGGTCTTGGACGCCGGCACCCAGCAGGTGATCTACACCGCCCCGGCGAACGTCGCCGCCAGCGGCACCGACGTGGTCGCCTACACCATCGCCGACCAGCATGACGACGTCGTGGTGAGCAAGACCGCCTACGTGACGCTCGATGCCGGTCCGCAACTCGTGGCTGCGACGCCGGCCGCGGTCGAGCAGGGCCAGACCACTGTGCTGGGCACGGTGGCGCCCGGTCTCGGCGGCGACGTGCTGACCCTGGCGCAGACTTCGGACTCGCTCGGCACGGTGACCTTCGGGCCGCTTCAGGCCGACGGCTCGCGGCAGATCCTGTACACCGCGCCCACGACGATCGGCGCCAGCACCAGCGATCCGATCAGCTACACCATCACCGACGAATATCACGGGGCGGTGGCGAGCGGCAGCGCGACCGTCACGCTGGACGGCGGTGCCACGATCGCGGCCGCGACGCCGGACGTGGTGGAGCAGGACCAGACCACGGTGGTGGGCACGGTCACGCCAGGCGAGGCAGGCGACAGCCTGACCTTGGCGCAGGCGGCGGGATCTCTCGGCCTGCTGTCGCTCGGTGCGGTGCAGGCCGACGGCACGCAGCAGGTGATCTACACCGCGCCGACGAACGTCGCCGCGAGCGGGACCGATCCGGTCAGCTACACGATCACCGACCAGCATAACGACGTGGTCGCCAGCGGCTCGGCGTCGGTGTCGCTGGATGCGGGCGCCACGATCGCCGCCGCGACGCCGGCGACGGTGGAGCAGGGCCAGACCACGGTGGTGGGGACGGTGACACCCGGGCTCACCGGCGATGCGCTGACCCTCGTGCAGACGGCCGGATCGCTCGGCACGCTGGCCCTCGGTGCGGTGCAGGACGACGGCACGCAACAGGTGATCTACACCGCCCCGGCGAGCGTCGCCGTCAGCGGAGCCGATCCGGTCGGCTACACGATCACCGACCAGCACGACGAGGTGATGTCCAGCGGCAGCGCCACCGTGAACCTGGACGCGGGTCCGGCGGTGAGTGCGGTTTCCGCCGCCGCCGAGCAGGGCCAGACCGTCGCGATCGGCGTGGCCACCCCCGGCCTGCCCGGCGATGTGCTGACGCTGACGCAGACGGCCGGCTCGCAGGGCGTGGTCAGCCTCGGCACGGTGCAGACCGACGGCACGCAGCAGATCCTCTACACCGCGCCCGCGACCATCGCGGCCAACGGCGCGGACAGCGTCAGCTACAGCATCACCGACCAGCAAGGAGCAGCCGCCTCCAACCAGAACGCCTCCGTGACGCTGGATGCCGGCCCCACGATCGCCGCGGCGCAGCCGGGAACCATCGAGGAAAATCAGACGACGGTCCTGGGCACGGTCACGCCCGGGGTGAGCGGCGATGCGCTGAGCATCACCCAGGCGGCCGGCGCTCTCGGCACGGTGTCGCTCGGCGCGGTGCAGGCCGACGGCACGCAGCAGATCCTCTACACCGCGCCGCAGACCGTCGGTGCGAACACTGCCGACACGATCAGCTACAGCGTCACCGACCAGCATGACGACATCGTCGCGGGCAACACCGCCTCCGTCGGACTGGATGCAGGCCCGAGCATCGTGCAGGCCATTCCGGCGGTGATCGAGATGGGCCAGACCACCGTGCTCGGCGTCGTCACACCCGGGGAGAGCGGAGACACGCTGAGCGTCAGCCAGAGTGCCCGGACGCTCGGGACCGTATCGCTCGGCGCGGCGCAGGCCGACGGCAGCCGGCAGATCATCTACACCGCTCCGGGCAGCGTGCCGGCCGGCGGCCTTGACGAGGTCATCTACAACGTCACCGACCAGCATGGCGGCGCCGCACCGGGCGCGATCGCCCACGTGAAGCTGGATGCCGGGCCTTCCATCGCCATCCAGGCTCCGGGCGCGGTGGAGGCGAGCTTCACCACGATCCTGGCCGTGGTCTCGCCCGGAGAACCCGGCGACACGCTGACCCTGCGCCCGACCGGCAGCATCCAGGGCAGCATCGCGCTCGGGGCCGTGCAGGCCGACGGGACGCAGCAGGTGATCTACACCGCACCCTCGAGCATCGCCGCGACGGGCACCGACGCGGTCACGTATCAGGTCTCCGACCAGCACGGTGCGGTGGTCCAGTCGGCCAGCGCGCAGGTGGCGCTGGCGATCACGCCCTTCACCGACCTGGCGGTTTCCGCGGCCGACGCGTCCGCGCCGCTCACCGTCAGCCTGACCCTGGACCCGTCGGCAGATGGCAGCTTCAGCAACCTGGGCGGCGGTTCGGTCAGCACCGACGGCAGCAGCTACTCGGTCACGGGAACCGCCGCGACGGTGAATGCCGCCCTGCAGGGGCTCGGCTTCTCCTCGACGCAGGCCGGTCTCACGTCGCCGGACTTCCAGGTGACGCTGAACAGTCAGGGTGCGGCGGCCACCCTCTACGGGACCGGCAGCGGCGGCGGGGTCACGGGCAGCAGCGGTGGCGCGAGCCTGGTCGGGCAGGAGCAGGGCGCGGTGGTCACCGCCGCCAGCGTCGGCGGCGACACGCTGGTCGCCGGCACCTCGGGCGAGACGCTGGATGGCAGCGGCGCCAGCAGCGGCGACGTGTTCTTCGGGGCTGCGTCCGGGGGCACCGTGTTCAAGGGCGGCCTGGGGCACGACACCATCGTCGGCGGCGGCGGCAGCAACACGGTGACCAGCGGCACCGGCGGCAGCGTCGTCTTCCTGGGCGGCGGGCAGAACCTGGTGCAGAGCCAGGGTGCCGACACGATCATCGGCAGTTCCGGCAAC
>CAXTOE010000062.1:0-1832 GCA_964245685.1 uncultured Acetobacteraceae bacterium
CTGGCCTCGACGCGCTGGCCTATGCGGGCGACGTCGCCGCACGCGGCGCCGGCGCGGGCGGTGGGGCACGGGCTGCCGACCTCTCCGGCGGCACGCGGCGCGGCGGCGTGTTCCGCGGTGCCGACGCCACCATCCTGCCCGCCACCGGGCTGGACCGGTTTCCCTACGAGGTCGAGTTCCACGAGTTCAACGCCGGCAACCTGATCACGCAGGCGATCAACGCGGACGCGCTCGACCTCGGCAGCTGGAGCGAGATCCCGCTGGTGTTCGCCGCCGCGGCGCGGGCGCGGCTGCGGGTGGTCGCGGTCGAGCGCGGCCCGACCACCAACCAGGCGGTGATCGTCCCCGGGAACTCCGCCGCGCGCTCTGTCGCGGATCTGAAGGGCAAGCGGGTCGGCTACATACGCGCCACCACCTCGCACTATTTCCTGCTCAGGATGCTGCAGCAGCACGGCCTAGGCTTCGGCGACATACAGCCGATGGCACTCGGCATGAACGCGGGCGCCACCGCCTTCAGCTCCGGCCAGCTGGATGCCTGGGCCACCTACGGCTACGCGATCCAGCTGGCGGAAGCGGAATCCAGCGCGCGGGTGCTGCAGACCGCGACCGGTATCCTGTCCGGAAACTACCTGATCGGGCTGCAGCCGAGGCACGAGCACGATCCGGCCATGCTGGCGGCGGTGGCCGACTATCTCGGCCGCCTGAACCGCGCCAACGCCATCCTCGACTCCGACCGGCCGCGCTGGGCGAAGCTGGTGGCACCGGTGGTGCAGGTGCCCGAGCCGGTGGTGCTGCGCTACCTGCGCGCGCTCGACCAGCCGTACAGCATGGTGCCGGTGAGTGCGGAGGCGGTGCGCTCCTGCCAGCAGGTGGCCGACAGCTTCGCGAGTGCCGGCCTGATCCCCGCCGGCGTGGACGTCGCCCCCTGGTTCTCGGACGCGCTCACGCCGCTGCTGCGCGCCTGAACCGGGGTCTGGGGCCGCCGGCCCCAGCGGGTCGAGGGCAGCGCCCTCGCCTTCCCCTCTCCGCCTTCCGCTAATCCAGCAGATCCGGCTCGGCCGCGACGATCATCTCCCAGAGCGGCTGGAACGAGAAATACCCCCCGAGCGCGCTGCCGGTCTGGCTAGCGGTGTGGCGCGCGATGTCGGCCGCGATCGGCCTGGTGGTGCCGGCCGCGTCGGCGAGCAGCTGGGTATGGGCCGCGTTGTCCATCGCGATGAACCACCAGGCGGCGGCCTCCACGCTCGGCCCCGCGGTGAGCAGCCCGTGGTTCTGCAGGATCAGCGCCTTGCGCGGACCGAGCGTCTGCGCCAGCCGGATCCCCTCGGACTCGTCGAGCACGACGCCGGTGAACGGGTCGAACGCCGCGTGGTCCTCGTAGAAGGCGCAGGCATCCTGGGTCAGCGGATCGAGCAGCCGGCCCAGCGTGGAGAACGCCTTGCCGTAGGTGGAGTGGGTATGCGCGGCCGCGATCACGTCGGGACGCGCGGCATGGATCGCCGAATGTATGGTGAAGCCCGCCTCGTTGATCGGCCGGGCGCCGATCAGCACGCTGCCGTCGTGGTCGACCAGCTGCAGGTCGGAGACGCGGATCCGCGAGAAGTGCATCGCCAGCGGGTTGATCCAGAACCGGTCGGGGAACTCCGGGTCGCGCGCGGTCACGTGTCCGGCCAGCCCCTGGTCGAAGCCGTAGCGCGCGAACAGGCGGAAGGTCGCCGCCAGCCGCTGCTTGCGATGCAGGCGCTCCTGCTCGAGGCCGACGGCCGGCCGCGGCTCCAGCTTGGGTCGGCGCGGCGCGTGGGTGGGCGAGATGGCGTTCATCGGTGGTGGTC
>CAXTOE010000062.1:1842-2516 GCA_964245685.1 uncultured Acetobacteraceae bacterium
GCGGCTCCGGCTCGGTGACGTCGAGGGAGGCGAAGCCGAGCTGGCCGCGATCCACGGCCGCGAGCAGCGCCGGCTGGTCGACCAGGCCGCCGCGGGCGATGTTGACCAGGTGCAGCCCCGGCTTGGCACGCGCCAGCAGCGACGCGTCGACGCAGCCGCGGGTGGCGTCGGTCAGCGGCAGCGCCAGCACCAGGTGGTCGGAGCGGGCGGCGAGCGTCGCCAGATCCGAGACCGGCTGCACCGTCGCGGGATGCGGGTCGGACCGGCTCCAGCCGCGCCGGCGCAGCGCCAGCACGCGCATCCCGAAGGCGGCCGCGCGCGCGGCAACCGCCTGGCCGATCGCGCCGTATCCGGCGAGACCCAGCGTGCGGCCCTCCAGCGTGCCCAGCGCGTGACGCTGCCATCCGTATGGGTCGCGGACGGCGACGCGGTCCAGCCGCTTCTCGTGCAGCAGCATTGCCGCCAGCACGTATTCCGCGACCGGCACGGCGGCGTGGCCGCGCCCGCAGGTCACGGTCGGTCCGTCCAGCAGCCAGCGCGGGAACCAGTCGACGCCGGTGGAGGCGACCTGCACCCAGCGCAGCCGGCCCGGCCAGCCCGGCGGCGGCGCCTCGGGCGCATCGCGCCAGGACGGAGAGGGGCCGGTCAGCAGGATCTCCGCCTCGCCGCTCTCC
>CAXTOE010000062.1:2526-10870 GCA_964245685.1 uncultured Acetobacteraceae bacterium
AGCACCGGCGGCCGCAGGGCGTGGGCGGCGACCGCGCCGCCGATCTCCGGTCCGAGCTGGTTGAGGATCAGCGGCGGCATCGCCTAGGCCGCGGCGACCTGACCGGCGGTCGCGTCCTCGGCTCGGCCAGCGCTCGTCTGCGCGACCAGGGCGCGGACGCGCGGGATCAGCTCGCGGCCGTAGAGGGCGGCGTCGGCGAGCGGATCGAAGCCGCGGATCAGGAAGGTGGAGATGCCGAGCCGGTGGTAGTCGAGCATGGCGTCGGCGACTTGGTCGGGGGTGCCGACCAGCGAGGTGGAGTTGCCGCGCGCCCCGCCGAGGGCGGCGATCGCGGTCCATAGCCGCTTGTCCAGCCGGGTGCCCTGCGCGGCCGCGGCCAGCAGGCGGCGCGAGCCCTCGTTGGGCGGCGTCGCCGGCGCGCCGGCGCCGGTCCGCGCGCGCAGCTCGCGTGCCTGCTCGAGGATCCGCTCGGCACGTGCCCAGGCGGCCTCCTCGGTGTCGGCCAGGATCGGTCGCAGCGACAGCGAGAAGCGCGGCGAGCGGCCGTGCGGCGCCGAGGCGGCGCGCACGCGCGCGATCGTCTCTCGCACCTGGTCGTAGGTCTCGCCCCAGAGCGCGTAGATGTCGGCGTGCCGGCCGGCGACGACGATCGCCTCGTCCGAGGAGCCGCCGAAATACACCGGTATCCCTTCGGGCCGGTACGGCCGCACCGCCGAGTGGGCGCCGTGCACGCGGTAGTGCCGACCCTCGTAGTCGAACGGCGCGGTGCTGCTCCACTCCCGGCGCACGACGTCGAGATACTCGCTGGTGCGGGCGTAGCGCTCGGCCTTGGTGGTATGGTCGCCGTCGGCCTGCAGCTCGAGATCGCTGCCGCCGGTAATGATGTGCACGGCGACCCGGCCGCGGGTGATGTGGTCGAGTGTCGCCAGCTGACGGGCCAGGATGGTGGGGGCATTGAAGCCGGGGCGGTGCGCGATCATCAGCCCGAGGCGCTCGGTGAGGCTGGCCGCGTACTGCGCCACCAGGATGCTCTCGGGAGAGTTGGAGTGGAACGCGAACAGCACCCGGTCGAAGCCGCCGGCCTCGTGCAGCCTCGCCGCGTTGGCGATGTGGTCGAGGTCGATCACCGGGCCGGTGGGCGCGATGGTCTCGGACTGCTCGTGGTTGCCGACGTAGCCGATGAACTCGACAGGCATGCCGCCTCCGGGACGGGTGAGCCCAGACAACACGTCATGAGCCGTAACTTGCTCTATTCTCCGTTCTGTAATGGTGGATCTCAAGACAATTGTGGTAATGAGACGGTTATGTGCCGTTAATAGGAGGCGGGACGCGGGCGCGTATGCAAGACAGCTCTGCTCCTTCCGCCCAGGGTGCGGCGGTCCGCCGCCCGCAGCGCATGGCGACCAACGTGCCGACAGACCTGCTGCGCTCCTTCGTCGCCATCGTTGATACCGGCTCGATGGCGCAGGCGACGGCCAGCATCTTCCTCACCCAGTCGGCGCTGTCGCTGCAGATGAAGCGGCTCGAGGACCTGCTGCAGCAGCGCGTGTTCCGCCGTCATGGCCGATCGCTCGCCCTGACACCGGCCGGCGAGGAGCTGGTCACGCTGGCCCGGCAGCTGCTCGACCTGAACGACCGCATCATGGCCTCGCTCGGCAGCGTCGCCGAACCCGAGCCGATCCAGCTCGGGCTGGTGCAGGATTTCGCCGACACCATCCTGCCGAGCGTCCTCACCGGCTTCCACGCCCTGCATCCGCGCGCGCGGATCCAGCTCCGCGTCGCCGGTTCCGCCGAGCTGGTCGAGCGGTTCGACCGCGCCGCGTGCGACCTGCTGGTCGGGCTCGGACGCGTCGGCGACATACGGCGCGGCAGCAGCCGGGTGCTGCGCGAGGTGCGGATGGCGTGGGTCGGCGATCCGGCCCTGGCCGGGCAGGAGGAGCTGCCGCTGGTGCTGCTGGAGCAGCCCTGCGCGTTCCGCACTGCGGCGCTGGAGAGCCTGGAGCGGCAGGCCAGGCGCTACCGGATCACGCTGGAGACGCCGAGCCTGCCCGGCCTGCGGGCAGGGCTGCGCGCCGGCCTCGGGATCACCTGCCGCACGCAGGACTACGCCCGGTTCGAGCGGCTGGAGGTGCCGCCCTCCGATGCCCTGCCGCCGCTTCCCGGGATCGACGTCGTCATGGTCCGGCGCGACATGCCCGGGGATGCGGCCGCGGACCTCGCGGAGCTGCTCGAGGCGGCCCTGGCCGCGCCCGCCGAAGTCCCCGCCTGACGGCGCGAACCGGGTCGGCGGCGTCGGCGTTGTGCAGGCGTGTCGTACGTCGAAGGACGGGCTTGGGACGGGAGTTCGCGAGATGGCTGAGACTTCATCGCAGGTTTGCCTGATCACCGGATGCTCGACCGGCTTCGGTCGCGAGTTGGCGACACAGGTGCTGGCACGCGGCTGGCGCGCGGTCGTGACCGCCCGCGACGTGGGCAAGGTCACCGACCTGGTGCGGGGCCACGAGGACCGGGCGCTGGCGCTGGCGCTGGATGTCGACCAGCGCGCCCAGGTCGACGACGCGGTGGCTCAGGCGGAGGCGAAGTTCGGCGCGGTCGACGTGTTGGTCAACAACGCCGGCTACGGCTACCTCGCCGCGATCGAGGAGGGCGAGGACGCGGAGATCCGCGCCATGTTCGAGACCAACCTGTTCGGCCTGATCGCGGTGACGCAGGCGGTGCTGCCGGGGATGCGCGCGCGCCGACGCGGCCACATCGTCAACATCTCCTCGATCGGCGGCCTGGTCAGCTTCCCGGCGACCGGCTTCTACCACGCCACCAAGTACGCGATGGAGGGCCTGTCGGAGTCGCTGGCGCAGGAGGTGGCGCCGCTCGGCATCAAGGTGACGGTGGTGGAGCCCGGCCCGTTCCGCACCGACTTCGCCGGCCGCTCGATCAGGCAGTCCGCGACCCGCATCGACGACTACGAGCCGACCGCGGGCCTGCGCCGCAGCCAGACCGAGGCGCGACACGGCAAGCAGGTGGGCGATCCGGTGCGCGCGGCGGAGGCGATCATAGCGGCGGTGCAGTCGGGCGAGTCGCCGCTGCACCTGTTGCTCGGCAAGCCGGCGCTGGGCATGGCGCGCAGCAAGCTGGAGGCGCTGAAGCGGGATTTCGACGCCTGGGAGAAGACCACGCTCGGCGCCGACTACCCGGAGTTCCAGGACGCCTGAGTCCTGCCGGGCTGCCTGCCCGACGGTCCGAGCGCCTCATCCCCTGTGGCGTCCGCATCCCGGTTCGCACAGCCGGAACAGCTTCGCCTCGGCGGTCCCGCTATGGCCGCATGCGGTGCAGCGTATCCGCGACAGCGCACGGTCGAGCGGGAACAGCTCGCCATGCTTCTTGATCAGGCTGGCCACCGGCAACGGCGCGAGGTGACCGCACCGGCACTTGGCCATCCAGACGTTGCCGGGCGGCACGGTCCCGAGATTGCGCAGACGACGAAGCCGGTCTCGGATCGGGGACTGGGTCATCACCGGAACGTAACGTGAACTCAAGCCGCAGAACCAGCCCTCGTAGGCGTGCCGTCTCGTCTTTAGCGCGCTCTTAACGGGTCACGCGCCGTATCGCGATCAACCGGCGCCGTTCCAGCCCTCGATGGCGCAGGCGCGGAACCAGTACTCCTCGCCCCCGGTCTGGGGACGGCCGTCGCGCTCCCACAGGAAGTAGGCGCGGGCACGGATATGCTCCTCCGCCCGGCGCTGCGCCTCCATCCTGACCCGCAGGACGTCGCCGACGGGAGCCAGCTGCCCGCCGCGACCGACATGGACCCGGGCATGCAACCCCGGGGTCTCGGAGTCCGGCACCAGTCGCAGCTGCGCCGCGGTGCTGAGCGCCTGCTGCACGCACTGCGCCTCGTCCAGTTCGGCCGGCGGACCCTCCACGGGAACGGGAAGGACATGCAGGACGGTGTCCCGCTGGTTCAGGACGTCCACCAGGCACTCTTTCATCGCGCTGTCCCCGCGTTCACCCCTGCCCGATCCGGCCTCGTCGCCTCGATGCCGGCAGGGATCGGCATCGCCCGCCGACGATGCCGCGATCTCGTTAACGACGCCTTAAGATGCGGGCCGCTTCATGCAGAGCTTCATTCTCCGGCATCCGCCGGTCTCAAGTCTGGGTCTTGGAATCATCATGACGGCATCCCGCGCGGCCGGGTGTTTGGTTCTCCCCGGTGACGCCCACGTCACCCAACCAGCCGACATGGCAACAGGAGTTCCAGGATCATGGCGACAGAGCATCCCGCGCACGAGCGGCACCTCTCCGCGGCGGCGCATCATTCCGCCTCCGCGCATCACCATCACGCCGCCGCCTTCGAGCACGGCCAGGGCAATCACGAGGCGGCCAAGAAGCACGCCGTCGCCGCGCACCGGCACAGCGAGAAGGCGCACGACCACACCACGGACGCGCACAAGCACTCCGCCGCCTGAGGGCACGTCGCCGATCGACGGGCGGGACCTGATCCGGTCGATCATGTCCCGCCCGTCGCGAGGCGCCGGCGGCGGCGCGTGAGCCGCACCCTGCGCGGCATCGGTGTCGCATTGGCGCTGTGCTCAGGCACCGCGGGGTTGGCGCTGCTGCTGCTGCCGTTGCTCCTGGTGCTGCTCATGGTGCTGTTCGACACCGTGACGCACGGGCTGTTCGTCCTGGTCGGCGCGTTGCTGGACTGGCTGCGCGCGTTCGTGCCCGGGAGTGCCGGCAGCCTGCCGCCGTTCCAGTCCATCGCCTTCCACCCGTGGCGGGTGGCGCTGCAGTCCCTGATGCGCTCCCTGCCCTGTATGGCCGGGTTGATGCTAGTCTTGCTGCGTCGCGGGCCTGGAGGATGGTGGTGGTGGATCGTGCTGCTCTGGAGCCTCGCCGCGTGCCTCGGCGGCCCGACGGTGAGGCAGATCCTGCTGCCCGGCTGCGTCGCGGCGACGTTGCTGGCGCTGCCCCGGCGCGCGGGGCGACGGTGAACGCGGTGAGCGCGTGAACCGGCTCACGCCTGCGGCCTGGATGCACCACGCCTACGGCACCCACCCGGGATTCGGCCTGCATCATGGCTACGGCGGCGGCTCGTGGATCGCCCACGTGGTGGTGTCGTCGATCATCCACGGCCTGGTCTACGGCGCGATCTTCCGGATCCTGCGGCATCTCAGCCTGGGCGAGATCGTGCTCATTGCGCTGGTCGTGATCGGGCTGCTCTACGCCTGGAACCGCGAGCGGGGCCTTCGGCGATGGTGACGTCCGCCTCGCCGGGCCGAGGGCAGATTGAACCGTTTAGATACCCGGGATACTGCTTGCCGGACAGAACCGTGTTCCGGGCGTCGCCTCGGACCGTATCACGTGCAGGAGGCGATCATGGACGTGCAGACCATCGACCAGCAGTACGCGCAGCTGCAGTGGCAGTCGCAGCAGACCGCGCAGGCGCTGCAGACGCTGGGATCCAAGCTGCAGGCGGCCGCCCAGGGCGGCGACCAGCAGGCGCGGGAATGGCTGCTCGACCTGCGCGAACTGGCGCTGGCGTTCCGCTCCGAGCAGGACCAGGTCTCCAACCTGCTGCAGGCGCTGCACGGCTTCGTCGCCAACGCCGCCCAGATGCAGAACCCGTCTACCAGCCGCAGCCCTCCTACGCGCCGCAGGCCGGCCCGCAAGGCGGGATGCAGGGTGGCGGAATGTTGGGCGGCTTTCTCAACTCCGGGTTCGGCCGTGCCATCGAGATGGGCGCGGGCTTCGGCCTCGGCGAGGACCTGCTCAGCAAGATCTTCTGACGCGTCGCATGGCCGTCGTCACCCATCGAAGGACCATCACGTGAAGCATCTCCTCCTCGCGGTCTCGCTCGCGGCGGCGTCCTGCCTCGCGGCATGCGCCGGCGGCGACCCGACCACCGGCTGCCATGGCAGCGCCTCCGGCGGCAGCGGCAGCCCGCTCGGCAACGTCGCGGGGGGCGACGGCACGCACGGCGCGGCTTTGGGCGGGATCGCCGGCGGAGGCTGCTGAACCGCGCGGCCGGCATCTGCCGGCGGCTGGCGGAGGGAGTGGGATTCGAACCCACGGTAGGCTTGCACCTACGGCGGTTTTCAAGACCGCTGCCTTAAACCACTCGGCCATCCCTCCGGGCAGCCCTTCATAATGCCGCTCACGGCGCCGGCAAAGCGCCCTCAGTTCAGGCTTGGCGACGAAGCCTTTTCTTGCTTCGCTGTCAGCCGATCCAACGCAGGTGGATGGAATGGCTTCCTCGCGCCTGACCGGCGGAACGCTCGCGCATCGGCGTCGCGGACGCCGCACCGCATGACCCTCTGGGCAGGTCGGCCCGGAGGGCTGCTCTCAGGCTACGAGGCACGCTTCTTCTGCGAGCTGATGAACGGGCTCGACCCCGACCAGCGCGATCTGGCGCTGATACGCGACCGTCTCGACCGTCTCGATCTCGCCGAGCTGCGCCGGCGCGCCGCGGTCGCGGAAGCCGAGCTGTACAACCTGGGCATCACCTTCACGGTCTATTCCGACCGCGACGCCATCGACCGCATCCTGCCGTTCGACCTGATCCCGCGCATCATCACGTCGGGCGAGTGGGACGTCATCGAGCGCGGCGTCCGCCAGCGCGTGACCGCGATCAACGCCTTCCTGTGGGACATCTACCACGACCAGAAGATCCTCGCCGACGGCGTCATCCCGCGCGCGCTGGTGCTCGGCAACGGCAACTTCCGCCCCGAGATGATGGGGCTGGACGTGCCGCTCGGCGTCTACGTGCATGTCAACGGCACCGACATCGTGCGCGACCAGGACGGGCGCTTCCTGGTGCTCGAGGACAACGCCCGCACCCCCTCGGGCGTCTCCTACGTGATCGAGAACCGGCATATGATGCTGCGCGTGCTGCCGGATCTGGCGAGCGGGATCCGTCTGCGCGCGGTCGACGAGTACGGCGCGCGGCTGCAACAGGCGCTGGCGGAGGCGTCGCCGGCCGGCGTCGGCGACCCGCAGGTGGTGCTGCTCTCCCCCGGCATCTACAACGCGGCCTATTTCGAGCACGTGTTCCTGGCTCGCGAGATGGGCGTGCCGCTGGTCGAGGGACGCGACCTGATCGTCGAGAACCGGCGCGTCTACATGCGCACGATCGCGGGCCTGCGCGCCGTGCACGCCATCTACCGGCGCCTGAACGACGACTTCCTCGATCCGGACGTGTTCCGCGCCGACAGCCAGCTCGGGGTGCGCGGGCTGATCGACGCCTGGCGCGCCGGCAACGTCACCATCGCCAACGCGGTCGGCACCGGGGTTGCCGATGACAAGGCGATCTACGCCTACATGCCACGCATCATACGCTACTACCTCTCCGAGGAGCCGATCCTGCACAACGTCGAGACGCATATCTGCGCCGAGCCGGACGGTCTGCAGTACACGCTCGACCACCTCGCGGAGCTGGTGGTCAAGCCGGTCGGCGAGTCCGGCGGCTACGGCCTGATCATCGGCCCGCACGCCGCCGCGCACGAGCTCGACGAGTTCCGCGCCAAGCTGCTCGCCGATCCCGCGAACTACATCAGCCAGCCGGTCATCCGCCTCTCCACCGCGCCCACCCTGTGCGAGGGCGGGGTCGAGGCGCGACACGTCGATCTGCGGCCGTTCGCGGTCACCGGCCGCTCGACCTGGGTGCTGCCGGGCGGGTTGTCGCGGGTCGCGCTGCGGCGTGGCTCGCTCGTGGTGAACTCGTCGCAGGGCGGCGGCTCGAAGGACACCTGGGTGCTCGAATGACATCCCCGCAGCCCGAGACCGCCGTGATACGTTCGTCGGACCTGCTGTCGCGCTACGCCGAGAGCACCGTCTGGCTCGCCCGCTACCTGGAGCGGATCGAGAACCTCGCGCGCGTCCTGGACGTCACCGAGACCTTCGTGCGCACCGGCCAGGGCGACGAGGGCTGGTCCTCGGTGGTGCAGATCAACGCCGACGACGAGCAGTTCTACGCCCAGCACGGCAAAGCCAATGCCGCGAGCGTCGTGCTGTTCTACCTGCTCGACCGCAGCAACTCGAACTCGATCGCGAGCCTGCTGCACATGGCGCGGGAAAACGCGCGGACGCTGCGCCCGCTGATCTCCACCGAGATGTGGGCCCACATCAACATCTTCCACAACTGGGTGCAGCGGCTGAGCGAGAACGACATCCGGCCGTCGCAGCTCTCCGCCCTGTGCTCGCGCCTCAAGCAGGAGTGCCAGACGCACTACGGCATCACCGAGGGCACCTTCTACCGCGACCAGGGCTGGTGCTTCTACATGATCGGCAAGTACCTCGAGCGCGCCGACCAGATCACCCGCCTGGTCGACATCAAGTACCACACGCTGCT
>CAXTOE010000063.1:0-2635 GCA_964245685.1 uncultured Acetobacteraceae bacterium
AGCGCCCGCCGGGGCCACCGCGATGCCGGCTGGCAGGCGCTGAGGCAGGCCTCGCGCCCGGCGCCGGAGCACTACGCCGCCGACGCGATCGCCGCGGCGGCGCAGCAGGTGGCGCAGACCGTCGAGGCGCGCGCCATCGTCGCCTACACCCTGTCGGGGCCGAGCGCGCTGCGCATCGCCCGCGAGCGGCCGGACTGTCCGATCCTCGGCCTCGCCGGCACCGTGTCGACGGCGCGCCGGCTGTCGCTGGTCTGGGGCGTCAGCGCCCGGGTGGCCGACCAGGGCTCCGACAGCGTGACGCTGGAGGACGTGGTCCATGCCGCGGCCAACGCGGCGCGCGACGATGGGCTGGCGGTGGCGGGCGAAGCCGTCGTGGTGGTCGCCGGGCTGCCCTTCGGCAAGGCGGGCAGCACCAACAACCTGCGCATCATCCGGGTGACATGATCCGGGCGATCGTGGCCTGCCTGTCGCTGTCGGCGGCGGCGCTCGCCGGACCAGCCCAGGCCCAGGCACAGGCCCAAGCCCAGGAGCGGGTCCAGGATCTCGGGCCGCTCGCCGAGCCGGGCGAATACGGCTTCGGCGCCGACGCGGCGCGGCCAAGCGGCGTCGCCAGCGTGTCGGTCGGATCGCGCAACCTGCGCACCGCTTCGATCGCGCTGCAGAGCGGCCTGATCGGCGACACCGGCCTGCGTGCCTTCGTCGCGTTGCAGGCCGGGCACGCGCCGGTTCTCTCCTGCTGCGGCCGCGCCGGCGGCGCCAAGCTTGGTCTGGTTACCCAGGGTGCCGCGCTCGGCGTGGAGAAGCAGCTCCCCGACGGCACCACCGTCTCGATCGAGGGCGGCTGGCAGCATGACCGCTGGTCGACGAGCCGACCCGGCTACGCGGTTCCGCCCGGCGTGCCGTAGAGGCGGAGCATCAGGTCGGCGACCCGCTCGACATGGTCGCGGTAGCCCTCCGGCGTCGCCGCCGCCGACCACGGTAGCAGCGCCTCCAGCTGGAAGTCGCGCAGCGTCAGCACGATGAACAGGTCCGCGGCCTGGCGCAGCTCGTCGCTCGAGCGTCCGACTCCGACCCGCTCGCGGAAGAAGCCGGTGAGCAGGCCGAGCAGGCGGGCGCGCGTCTCGGCGAGGGCGTCGCAGCTGCGTCGGGACATACGCCTGCCCTCGATGACGCAGAGCCGGGTCAACGCCATGACCTCCGGATCGAGCAGCACGTCGAGCATGCGAAGACCGATGGTCACCAGCCCGTGGCGAAAATCCGCCTGCGGCGGGACGTCGAGCACCGCGGCGGCGTCCTGGCCATGCTCTCCCACCATCTCGACCACGACCTGGTTGAACAGAGCCTCCTTGCTTTCGAAGTGCGCGTACAGGGTGGTCTTGGATATCCCCGAGCGCTGCGCGATGGTGTCCATGCTGCCGTCGCTGTAGCCGTGCTGCAGGAAGATCTCGCGGGAGGTGGCGAGGATGATCTGCCGCGAGGACCGGTAACGATGCGAGCGGCTCTGAGTATTCATGATCTGCGCCAAAAGAAATCGGCTGTGCGGACACAGCCTACGATGCGGCTCGCACCGGTCAATTAGCGCCAGGACAGGCCGCCCGCACAGTTCAGTGAGCCCCGTTATTTGGCGATGATGTCGCAACGCACAATTCCGCCATGCGGCACGCTCCGCTCTTCCGCGACGCGCAGCCGCCGTTAAGATACGCCCGACAACTCGGGACGATCGTCATGCGCTACAGAATGCTCGGCCGCACCGGCCTCTTCGTCTCGGAACTGTGCCTCGGCACCATGACCTTCGGCGGCGGCGAGGGCATGTGGCGCAAGATCGGCGCGCTGCAGCAGGACGAGGCCGAGCGGCTGGTCGGCAGCGCGATCGACGCCGGCGTCAACCTGCTCGACACCGCGGACGTCTATGCCGGCGGGCTCTCCGAGCAGATCACCGGCCAGGCGCTGCGCAACCTGAAGGTGCCGCGCGACCAGATCCTCGTCGCGACCAAGGTGTTCGGCGAGACCGGGAGCGGCCCGAACGCGCGCGGCAACACGCGCTCGCACATCATCGACGGGGTCAAGGCCAGCCTGAAGCGGCTGCAGCTCGATCACGTCGACCTGTATCAGGTGCACGGCTTCGACCCGGCCACGCCGATCGAGGAGACCATGGAGGCGCTCGACATCCTGGTCCGGCACGGCCACGTGCGCCACGTCGGCGTCTCCAACTGGGCCGCCTGGCAGATCATGAAGGCGCAGGGCATCGCCGAGCGGAAAGGTCTGGCCCGGTTCGAGAGCCTGCAGGCGTACTATACGCTGGCCGGGCGCGACCTGGAGCGCGAGCTGGTGCCGATGCTGCGCCAGGAGCAGGTCGGCCTGCTGGTCTGGAGCCCGCTCGCCGGTGGCCTGCTGTCCGGCAAGTACGGCCGCGAGCAGAAGGGCGAGCAGGGCAGCCGTCGCGTCGACTTCGACTTCCCGCCGGTCGACCGGGAGCGCGGCTACGACGTGATCGACGCGATGCGCCCGATCGCCGAGGCGCACGGCGTCTCGGTGGCGCGGATCGCGCTCGCCTGGCTGCTGCACCAGCCGGTCGTCAGCAGCGTCATCATCGGCGCCAAGCGGCCGGAGCAGCTCGCGGACAACCTCGCCGCCA
>CAXTOE010000063.1:2645-6878 GCA_964245685.1 uncultured Acetobacteraceae bacterium
CGGATCAGCTGGCGGCACTCGACGCCGTCAGCCAGCTTCCCCCCGAGTATCCCGGCTGGATGCTGGCTCGCCAGGGCGCCTACAGGCGCGATCAGGTGGCGGCGGGCTGAGCCGACGCCTCGCGGCAGACGTTCGCGGAGGTAAACATCCAGGGCGGAGCATCCAGTCGATGGCGTCGGATCCGACCGCAGAATTCGCCGAGCTCCTCGGTCAGATAGGCGACGGCCTGCCGGATGCCGGGCAGTACCGGCGCATGTCCGACATGATCCTGGACTTCCCGCAGGCACGACAGCTGGCGCGGCTCGACCCGTTCTCCGCGGAGTACAGGCCGGCGGCGATGGAGCTCTATCTCTCCCTGCGCGGGCGGGCCGAGCAGGGCTACGTCGCCACCCGCGACGAGGCGCCAGCTGCCCGGCTGCCCGACAACCTGTGGACCGGCCTGATCCCGTGGTCGTTCGGCGATGCCGCGATGGTCTCCGAGCACCTGCTCGCCTGGGGCCACATCTTCGCCCACCTGAACCTGCCGAGCGGCGGCTCGCTGCTGGAATACGGGCCGGGCAGCGGACAGCTGCTGCTGATGCTGGCGCGCATGGGCTACCGCGCCTGCGGCGTGGATATCGACGCGGTGGCGCTGGAAGGCATACGGGCGCAGGCCGCGCATCTCCAGCTCCCGGTGGAGACCGAACGCGCCCAGTTCGGGCGCGGCTTCGACGGGGAGAAGTTCGACTGCATCCTGTTCTACGAGTCCTTCCACCACGCCTTCGACTTCGACGCGTTGCTGATCGGCCTGCATGACCGGCTGCGTCCGGGCGGACGCGTGGTGCTGTGCGGCGAGCCGGTGGTGCCCGCTCCGTCCGCGGGCATCCCGTATCCGTGGGGCCCACGCCTGGACGCGCTGTCGGTGTTCTGCATCCGGCGCTTCGGCTGGATGGAGCTCGGCTTCACCCACGACTACCTGATGAAGATCGCCGACGCGACCGGCTGGACCACCACCTTCCGGCCGTTCGCAGAGTGCGGCCGTGCGGCGATCTACGTGCTGCAGCCGGCGTCGAAATTATCCGACAGCGCGAGCCTCTCGCTTCGCAACGCCCAGCTCGACGCCCAGCTCGACGCGCTGCGGCAGGAACTCGCGGCGGTCCGGGCCTCGACGTCGTGGCGCGTGAGTCGGCCGCTGCGCGCCGGCAAGGAGATGCTCGGCCACGTCCGCAGGGTCCTGCGCAGGTCGGGCGACTGACCGCCCGGCGTCAGGACCCCGGCGTGGAGCGTCGCACCGCGGGAGATTGACTTGGCGACGTGCCGCTTCATACGCTGGCGGCAATAATCGGCACTCGCCGGCATAATCGGAGGAAACGATGTCACGCTCCCTGGTGCACGGCCTCGCCGTGGCCGCATCCCTGTGCGTCGGCCTGGCACCGCTGCAGGCGCGCGCCGCCGGCTCGGTGGTCGGCTACAGCGTCGCCACCCTCGCCAACCCGTTCTTCCAGGGGATGTCCCGCGGCGTCGAGGCCGGCATCAAGGCGCATCCGGACCTCACCCTGATCAACACCAGCGCCAACGGCGACGCCAACACGCAGGCGACGCAGGTGCTCGACCTGATCAACCAGCACGTCGCAGCCCTGATCCTCAATCCGATCAACGCCGACGCCATCGTCCCGGTGGTGCGCCAGGCCAACAAGCGTGGGATCCCGGTGTTCACGCTCGATCGCGGCGCCGCCTGCGGCCGCTGCCAGGTGAACTTCCTCGAGACCGACAACGTGGCACTCGGCAAGGAGGGTGCGGACTACATTGCGGACCAGCTCAAGCGGCGCTACGGCACGCTCAAGGGCAACGTCGTCGACCTCGAGGGCCTGCTCGGCACCACCGCCGGGGACGATCGCGAGCGCGGCTTCGCGCGGGAATTCGCGAAGCTGTCGCAGGGCGCTCCGGGGCTCAAGCTGGTGTCGCGCCAGGCGGCGGATTTCGATGCCGACAAGGGCTTCAACATCACCACCCAGCTGCTGGCCGCGCACGCCGATCTCGACGCCATCTTCAACGGCAACGACGACAACGCCGTCGGCGCCATGCGCGCGATCAAGCAGGCCAACCGCTTCGCGCCGATCGGCGACGCCAAGCACATCGTGATCGTCGGCATCGACGGCACCGAGCAGGGTCTTAACGCGATCCGCAAGGGCCAGATGGACGCCACCCTGTCGCAGAACCCGCTGACCATGGCCGCACAGTCGGTGAGCTACATCGAGCAGTACCTGCACGGCGACAAGTCGGGCATACCGGCGCACCGGTTCTGGCCGCACGTGCTGCTGACCAGGGCCAACCTCGACAGCTCCGAGGTCAAGGCCTACGGGCTGTGGGGCGACGAGGTCACCAAGGGGCAGTAGCCGGAGCCGGGCGGCCCGCATGTCCGAGTCACCGCCGCTGCTGGAGATGCGCGGCATCTGCAAGTCGTTCCCCGGCGTGCGGGCGCTGGCCGATGTCGACCTGACGCTGCAGCGCGGCGAGGTGCTGGGCATCGTCGGCGAGAACGGCGCCGGCAAGTCGACGCTGATGAAGGTGCTGGCCGGCGCCTTCCGCGCCGACTCCGGCAGCCTCCGGCTGGACGGCACCGAGTTCACGCCGCGTCGCCCGCGCGACGCGCTCGATGCCGGAATCGTGGTGATCCACCAGGAGCTCAGCCTGGTGCCGGACCAGACGGTGGCGGAGAACATCTTCCTCGGCCACCTGCCGCGCAACCCGCTGGGGCTGGTCCGCCGCGGCCTGCTGCACCAGCGCAGCCGGGCGCTGCTGGCCCGCGTCGGGCTGAGCCTGCCGCCGCAAACCGGCGTGCGCCATCTCGGCATCGCCCAGCAGCAGCTGGTCGAGATCGCCCGCGCGCTGTCGCGCGAGGCGCGGGTGATCGTGATGGACGAGCCGACCGCCACGCTCACCATCGCCGAGCAGCGCATCCTCTACGGCACGGTGGCGGCACTCAGGCAGGCCGGCATCGGCATCGTCTTCATCAGCCATCATCTCGAGGAGATCTTCGAGATCTGCGACCGGGTCACGGTGATGCGCGACGGACGCACCGTGGAGACGCGCCCGGTCGCGCAGTGGGACGAGGCCGGCCTGATCCAGGCGATGGTCAACCGGCCGATCACCGCGCTGTTTCCGCCGCGCGAGGCCGCGATCGGCGCCACCCTGCTGCAGGTGGAGGATCTGTCCTCGGGGCCCCCCGCCTCGTCCTCCTCGGCCAGCTTCGCCGGCGTCTCGCTGTCGGTGCGGGCGGGCGAGGTGGTCGGGCTCGGCGGCCTGATGGGCGCGGGCCGCACCGAGGTGCTCAAGGCGATCTACGGGGCGCTGCCAGGTGCCCTCGGCACGATCCGCATCGACGGCGCCGCCGTGCGCATTCGCGCCCCGCGCGACGCGATCGCGGCGGGGATCGCCTTCGTGCCCGAGGACCGCAAGGCCGAGGGCCTGGTGCTGGGGTTCTCGGTGCGCAGCAACGTGGCGCTGTCGACGCTGGACCGGCTCGCCTGGCTGCGCCTGTTCACCGCCTCTGGGCGCACCGATGCGCTGGCGCGCCGCGCCGTCGACGAGCTGCGCATACGCACCCCCGGCGTCGAGCAGCCGGTCGGCAGCCTGTCCGGCGGCAACCAGCAGAAGGTGGTGCTGGCCCGCGCCCTGACCACGAAGCCGCGCGTGTTCCTGCTCGACGAGCCGACGCGCGGCATCGACGTCGGCGCCAAGGTCGAGGTCTACCGGCTGATCGGCGAGCTGGCGGCGCAGGGTGGTGCCGTGCTGGTGGTGTCGTCGGACATGCTGGAGCTGCTCGGGCTGTGCGACCGCATCCTGGTGATGCGCGGCGGCAGGCTGGCGGGCGAGCTCGATCGCGACGGCTTCAGCCAGGAGCGGATCATGGCGCTCGCGGCGTTGGGCTGATCCGAGGGCTTGCAAGGGCATACGATGACCTCACCTTCGACCTCCTCTCCCCGCCGCTTCGGCATCGGCGGCGTCGGCCGTGCCCTCAACGAGCTGACCATCATCGTCGGCTTCGCGGCGATCTCGCTCTATCTCGCCGCCACCACGCCGGCCTTCCTGACCACCGCGAACATCCTGTCGATCCTGCTGGCGAGCTCGCTGATCGGCATCGTCGCGGTCGGCGAGACCTTCGTGATCGTCACCAGCGGCATCGACCTCTCGGTCGGCTCGGTGGTGGCGTTCACCGGCGTCATCACCGGGCTCGCGATCCACGCCCACCTG
>CAXTOE010000063.1:6888-10750 GCA_964245685.1 uncultured Acetobacteraceae bacterium
GCCGGTGCCGCTGGCGGTGCTGCTCGGGATCGCGGTCGGCGCCGGTTGCGGCGCGTTCAACGCGTTCGCGATCACGGTGCTGGCGATGAGCCCGTTCATCGTCACCCTGGCGGTGCTGGCGATGGCGCGCGGCCTCGCCTTCATCGTCACCAACGGCAACACGATCTTCGACTTCCCCGACAGCTTCGACAACATCGGCGGCGGCAACCTGGGGCCGCTGCCGATCGCGGCCCTCATCGCCGCCTGCGTGTTCGGGCTCGCCTGGGTCGTGCTGTCGCGCACCGTGCTGGGGGCCGAGATCTACGCGGTCGGCGGCAACCGCGAGGCGGCCCGGCTCGCCGGCATCCCGGTCGCGCGCACCCTGGCGCTGGTCTACATCGTCAGTGGAGCGCTGGCCGGGCTCGGCGGCGTGGTGCTGGCCGGACGGCTGGACAGCGCGCAGCCGATCGCCGCCTCCGGGCTGGAGCTGAACGCGATCGCCGCCGTGGTGATCGGCGGTGCGTCGCTGTTCGGCGGCAAGGGCAGCATGCTGGGCACGCTGCTCGGCGTGCTGATCATCGGGCTGATCAATAACGGGCTGACGCTGAAGAACGTGCAGCCGTTCTGGGTGCAGTTCATCCAGGGGGCGGTGATCTTCGGCGCGGTGCTGATCGACAGCCTGAACCAGAAGCGGCGAGGGCGGAGCTGATCGTCGATCACCTCTTGCGCCGACGTGCGCCATGTCGCCTAGTTCTGCCCATGCACGACACCCTCCGCGACGCCCTTCTCAACGACCCCTCGGCCATCATCGCCGACGCGAGCCGCCGCATCGAGCCCGGCCTGATCGAGATCCGGCGTGACCTGCACGCCCATCCGGAGCTCGCCTTCGAGGAGGTTCGCACCGCCGCCATCGTGGCGCGCGAGCTCGCCTCGCTCGGCATCGCGACGCGCACCGAGGTGGGACGCACCGGGGTGGTCGGCATCATCGAGGGCGGCCGTCCGGGTGCCACGCTGGCGATCCGCGCCGACATGGACGCGCTGCCGATCCACGAGCAGACCGGCCTTGCTTTCGCGAGCGAGGCCGACGGGCGGATGCATGCCTGCGGCCACGACATTCACACCACCACCCTGCTCGGCGTGGCCTCGGTGCTCAAGCAGATGGCGCCGCAGCTCGCGGGGTCCGTCAGGCTACTGTTCCAGCCCGCCGAGGAGGTGCTCGGCGGCGCCGCGGCGATGATCGAGGACGGTGCGCTCGAGGGCGTCGACATGGCGCTCGGCTTCCACAACATGCCGAACATCCCCGTCGGCCGCTTCGGCTTCGTGCGCGGCGCCGGCCTGGCGGCGTCCGACCTGTTCGACATCACGCTGCACGGCGCCTCCGGCCACGCGGCACATCCGCACGACGCGGTCGACCCGATCCTGGCCGCGGCTACGCTGGTGACGCAGCTGCAGAGTGTGGTCTCGCGCGAGAGCAACCCGTTCCATCCGGTGGTGGTGACGGTGGGCGCGATCCACGCCGGCACCGCCCACAACATCATCCCCGACAGCTGCCTGCTGCGCGGCACGGTGCGCACGCTGCATCCCGAGGCACGCGGCCTGGCCGAAGCGGCGATCCGCAGGCTCTGCGCCGGGGTGGAGCTCGGCATGCGGGTGCGCTGCGAGGTCGCGTATCGTCACGGCGTGCCGGCGCTGGTGAACGACGACCGGGTGCTGGAGCCGGTGATGGAGGCGGTGCGCCAACAGCTCGGCGAGGCGGCGGTGTCCGAGGCGGTGCCCTCGCTCGGCGGCGAGGATTTCGCGCTGATCGCCGAGCGCGTGCCCAGCTTCCAGCTGCTGATCGGCTCCGCGCAGCCCGGTCGCCAGGACAAGCTGCACAGCTCCTTCTACCAGCCGGACGAGGCCTGCATCGCCGCCGGCGTGCAGGCGTTGTCGCGCGCCGCGTTCGAGCTGCTGGCGCGGTGACGGCGCAGGTCGCCGCCTGCACCCTGAGCGTCAACGGACGGCAGCATGCGCTGACGCTCGACAGCCGCACCACGCTGCTCGACGCGCTGCGCGACCATCTCGGCCTGACCGGGACCAAGGTCGGCTGCAACCACGGAACCTGCGGCGCCTGCACGGTGCATATCGACGGCCGACGGCAGCTCGCCTGCCTCACGCTGGCACTGGCGGCGTCGGGGCGGGAGATCGCCACCATCGAGAGCCTGGAATCGTCGGACGGCACGCTGCACCCGATGCAGGCGGCGTTCATCGCGCACGACGCGCTGCAGTGCGGCTACTGCACGCCCGGCCAGATCATGTCCGCGATCGCCTGCGTCCAGGAGGGGCACACGCGCACCGACGACGAGATCCGCGAGTACATGAGCGGCAACCTGTGCCGCTGCGGCGCCTATCCGGGCATCGTCGCCGCGGTGCGCGAGGTCGCGGGCCCGGCGCGCTGAGATGCAGCCCTTCAGCTACGTCCGCGCCACCTCGCTGGACCATGCCCTGCAGGAGGCCGCGCTTCCCGGTGCGGCGCTGCTCGCTGGCGGCACCACGATGGTGGATCTGATGCGCGGCGATCTCGCCGGTCCGTCCAGACTGGTCGATATCGGCCACCTGACGGAACTGGAGGGGTTCGACACCGCGGGTCCGGTGCTGCGCTTCGGCGCCCTGGCGCGGATGGCCGACGTCGCCGAGGATCCGGTGCTGCTGGGGGACTACCCGGCGCTGGCCGAGAGCCTGCAGCTGGCCGCCTCGCCGCAGCTGCGCCACGCCGCCACGCTGGGCGGCAACCTGCTGCAGCGCACCCGCTGCCCATACTTCCGCGACGGCGTCTCCACCTGCAACAAGCGCTCGCCCGGCGCCGGCTGCGACGCGCTGGACGGCGAGACGCGCGAGATGGCGCTGTTCGGCACCTCCGACGCGTGCGTGGCGAGCTACCCCGGCGACTGGGGCACCGCGCTCGCCGCCTTCGACAGCGCGGTGGAGGTGCGCTCGGCGCACGGCTGCCGCACCATCCCGTTCGCCGGCCTGCACCGCGAGTACGGCGACCGCCCGGAGCAGGAGACCACGCTGGCGCCGGGCGAGATCATCACCGCGATCACCGTGCGGGCGACGCCGGCGGGGCGGCGCTCGACCTACCTGAAGCTGCGGGACCGGCAGAGCTACGCCTACGCGCTGGTCTCCGCCGCCGTGGCGCTGGAGATGGAGGGCGACACGGTGCGCACCGCCCGTGTCTCGATCGGCGGCGTCGCCAGCCGGCCCTGGCGGGCGCCCGCGGCGGAAGCGGTGCTGACCGGACGGGCCCTGACCGAGGCGGTCGCGCTGCAGGCGGGAGAGGCCGCCTTCATCGGTGCGCGGACGCTGCCGCACAACGGGTTCAAGGTCGAGCTCGGCCGGCGCGTGGTGGCGCAGGCGACCCTGGTCGCCGTCGGGAGGGGCTGAGCATGGACGGCGGCATCGGCGTTCCGGTCACGCGTCGCGACGCGCGCGTCAAGGTGACGGGTGCGGCGCGCTACGCCGCCGATGCCGGCTATCCGGGCGTCGCCTACGCGGCGCTGACCCTGAGCCCGATCGCCAGGGGCAGGATCACCCGCATCGACAGCGACGCCGCCGAGGCGGTACCGGGGGTGCGGCTGGTGCTGACGCATCGCGGCCTGAACCAGGATCTGGCCGGCGAGAGCGCCGCGATGAAGGGCGGCCACATGCAGTCCTCCTTCATGCCGCTCTCTTCGGATGTCGTGCACTATGCCGGCCAGATCGTCGGCCTGGTGGTCGCCGACAGCACCGAGGCCGCCGAGGCGGCGGCGCGGCTGCTGCAGGTCGAGTACCAGGCCAACCACGCGTCGATCGCGATCGACGATCCGGACCGCGAGGCCAGGCCGCTGGACGCCAAGGCGATCGA
>CAXTOE010000064.1:0-10669 GCA_964245685.1 uncultured Acetobacteraceae bacterium
CCCGCACCGCCTACACCACCAGCACCCTGCGCGAGACCCTGCTGGAGTTCTGAGCTCGCAGTGTCCGGACGATCCTCCCGATGCCGTAGCGCGTTCCCGAGCGACCCGGCGGCGCTCTGCATCGCCTTCCGCGCTCGCCGAAGTCTTGGCTGCGTCCCAGGGTTATCCTTCGCCTCATTCATCGCTGCCGAGACTGGGACGCTGCCGCGCGGCCGCCCGGGCGCCCGCCGCGGCGAGGTTCATCCGGGAGTAGAGTCCGAACCCGGAGCCATCATCCAGGAAGCCGCCACCGGGCCCTTCGGTCGCGGTGAGGATGTCGTCCGCCTGCGCCAGCGTCAGCGAGGGAAACGCCGCCGTCAGCAGGTTGCCGGCCTCCGGCGCCAGCTTCGAGACGTCTTCGGTCCCGGACGCGGTGTTCGCGTGCACGGTCGGCAAGCCGTAGGTCATGGTGGCCTCGACCATCGCCTCGTTCGCCGCCTCGCGCCTGAAGCGCCCCCGGTCCGCTGCAGCGCAGTCCGCGACCGGCCTGCCGCACTGCTCGCGCAGGACCCGGAGCAGGTCGCGACGTGCGTTCGCCACCGCACGCCGATAATCCTGAACGGGCGTCGCGTGGCTTCTGGTCTGCCCGACATAGGCGGGATCGTCGGAAAGCAGATGCGCCAGATCGTAGAGTGCTAGCGTCCTACCTGCGATGACGTCCATCGCGTAGTGCGCGCCGAGGATGATCCGGTCGTTGCCGTATTCCGCAGCCCGCGTCATCTGCTGCGCGTAGCGCGACGGGACCAGGACGGCGAGAAGCACGGACCCGGCATATCCGTAGGTGGTGTGGCCGCTCGGGTAGGACGGGCTCGCCACGAGGTCCTGGGCCGGCCCCCTCAGCCAGCTGGCGTTCGTGGTGGCGTCTCCGAAATAATCCCTGCCGGAGAACCGCCTCAGGGTCGGCTCCGTCTGGAACGGTCGGGAGTCGCCGTACGGATCGGCGCCGACGCTCCCGGCAGCATGGCCATAGGCCTTGCCGAAGACGTCGGTGACCCCCTGCTCCGCAGCCAGGATCTTCGCCGCGAGCGGAGCCGCGGAACCCGCCTTGTCCATCGTCGCGTTCGCGAAGAAGAACTTCGCCGCGTCCGAATCCCGTTCGGCGGTCTCGATGGTGTAGGCGATCAGGTTGGCGATCGCCGGGGAGACGTTGCTGTACTGCGTTGCGGACCGATACTCCGCGTGCTTCCGGTAGGCCGGACCGAGCACGGTGCCCAGGCCGTCGGTGAGTTCGGAGAGGTTCCAGCCGGTGATGAAGGCGTCCCTGAGCGCCTGCCGCTGCTGATCGGGAAATGATCTCAGGAGCGGTTGCTCGATTTGGCCGGTCTGGATCCCGCCGGTGATCCGCAGGTTGGCGGCGAGTGCTGCCTTGCCGGGGACGCTGTCAGGCAACGCGGCAACCGGGGCGAGTCCCCGCATCGCCGCCAGGTTCGATGCGGTCTGCGCCCGGACGCCCGACGGCTGAGCCGTCAGGAGGATCGTGCACAGAGTCAAGCAGCGGCTTATCGGACGCATCCGGCCTCCACGGGTCGTGCATCCGACCCCGTCTCGACTTTCTCTCGCGCAGCCGATCGTCCAGCCTGACGATCGCGTGCTTGTTGGTCAGGTTGTTACTTTGCTGAGGACGACACCATCCTAGCCAAGATCAGCAGCTCCGGGTGGAGCGCGAAGCAGGCCTGCTTGCCGATTGCCATCATGGCGCGCGTGCTCGGCGTCTCCAAGGCGGGCTACTATGCCCGGGTTCTCCGTCCGCCATCGGCTCACGCTGTTGCCGACACGGCTTTGCTGAAACGGATCCGGATCGTCCACGTGACCTCGCGACAGACCTATGGCGCACCGCCTTCATGCCGATCTGCAGGCGCGTGGCGAGCGGCATGGCCGCACGCGTATCGCGCGGCTGATGCGGCAGGCTGGGCTGGTTGCTGCCAGCCACCGACATGGCGGCCCGATGACCGCGCAGCGTGACAAGGACGCCCGGCTAGCGCCCGACTTGGTCGCGTGGAGCCGCAAGATCGTCGGCCGGTCGATGGCGAACCATCTGCGGGCGGAGTTGGTGCTGGACGCGATGGAGGCCGCCGTGGGTCGGTGCCACTCCAAAGACGTCATCCACCATAGCGAGCAGGGGAGCGAATACAGGTCCATGGCGTTCGGCAAACGCTGCCGCGAGGCTGGTGTGCGCCCGTCGATGAGGGCGGTCGATGACGCCTCTGACAACGCCATGGTTGAGAGCTTCTTTTCGACGCTCGAAGCTGAACTAGAGGTGTCCGCGAATTTGCGCCGCCATCGAACCATTTGTGGCGCTTTCATGGAGCTGAGCTCCAGCTTGTCCCGGATCGTCTTGATGGTAGCATCATGTAACTCATCAAGGCAGGCGGTGGGACATGCCGGCTCCTCTGTCGATAGACAGCGACACATCCGCGCCAACGGGTGCTGACCGGCCGCCGCCCCCCTACGGAGTCGAGCAGCTGCTCCGTGCGGAGCGGGAGTATATCGACGCGTGGCGCCGCACGACCGGTCGTGCGGCCGATCGCCCGCTGAGCGGGCTGGCGCTGTCCGGCGGCGGCATCCGATCTGCGGTCTATGGTCTCGGCGTGATGCAGGCGCTGGCGAAGCACGGCCTGCTGGAGAAGTTCGACTATCTGTCGACGGTCTCGGGGGGCGGCTATATCGGCGCATCGCTGACATGGTGCACCAGCCACGCGGTCGGCCTTCGGTTCGGCGTCTCGGCTGCCAACCTGCCGTTCGGCATCGACGACCCGGCCTCGGTGCCGCGCATGCCGGCACCGAAGGCCACGATCCTGCGCCACCTGCGCCGGCACGGCAGCTACCTCATACCCGGGCATGGCATCGGCTGGCTGTCGGGCGCAGCAGTCGTGCTGCGCGGCATTATGCTCAACCTGGGGATCATCTGGCTGCCGGCCATCACCGTGGTCTTCGCGGCGATACTCTGGCTTCGCTACCGCATCGCTGAAACCGACGCGCGCTGGGTGTTGCCGTGGCTGGATCCGCTGCGCCTGAGCGTCATCTTGCTGATCGCGTTCGCGCTGGCCAGCATCGTCTATTCGCTCCGCTCGGTCACCCGATCGGGACGCGTCGAAGGACGAGGGATACCCTATCCCGCACGTCGCCGATTCGAGTCCCGAACACCTTGGCTGTTCCGACCGGTGATCGGGCTGCTGGCGGTCGGCAGCATGTCGCCGTTGTTGGCATTGCTCGATACCCATCCCTGGTTCGGCAATGGCGGCCTGGTCGGCGGCGCGATGGCCCTCTTCGGCGCGTTGGGCGGCCTCTGGTCACGCTTCGTGCCGCGAGGTGCCCCTGCGGTCCGGGTCCCTGCCTGGACCGGCCCTGCCGGCGCTGCCCTGGTGCTCTACGGCATGGCGTTGCTCGGCCTCTGGCTCGCGACGCAGCTGGTGTCGGCCACCGTTCCTACGCGACCGAGCTCAGTCGCCATCCTGCTCGTCCTGCTGATCCTGGCCGTGGTGGTCGCGCTGTGCGTCGACCTCAACTACACCACGCTGCATCGCTATTATCGTGACCGGCTGATGGAGGCCTTCCTGCCGAACTTCGGGCAGGACGGCATACCCGTGGGCCCGGAGGCGACCGCGGCCGACAGGGCTCGGCTGCACGAGATGTGCGATCCGGCCGCACCTGCCGCGCCCTACCACCTGCTGAACGCGCATGTCGTCCTGACCAGCGTCGACGAGAACGCCGGCACCGATGCCGCCGCCAGGGAGCGGCTTCGCCTGCGCGGCGGCGATAGCTTCCTGCTGTCGCCACGCAGCTGCGGTAGCAGGGTGACGGGCTGGTGCGAGACGAGCCGTTTCATGTCGGGCAGCCTGACGCTGGCGACCGCGATGGCCATCTCCGGCGCCGCGGTCAACCCGAACGCCGCCGCGGCCGGAGTCGGACCGCAGCGCAGCACCAGCTTCGCGATACTGATGTCGCTGCTGAACATCAGGCTCGGCTTCTGGGCGCCGAACCCGCGCGGACGCCGTCGTGATCCGATCCCGAATCATGTCCATCCGGGTCTGACCGGCTGCATCGACCGGCTCACCCCAGACAGCACCTTCCTGGAGCTGACGGATGGTGGGAATTTCGAGAATCTGGGCGTCTATGAATTGCTTCGTCGCAACGTCAGAGCGATCCTGGTCTGCGACGCCGGCGCCGACCCCGACTACGCCTTCGCCGATCTGCAGAACTTGCTGAGCCGAGCGGAGGCCGATTTCAACGTCGCCATCACGTTCATCCAGCCGCCGCCGCTCGGCGCGCTGATGCCGTCGCCGGCTGCCGCCGGCACCTACCCGCACGGCCTGTCACTCTCCACCCGGCCGTTCGTCGAGGCGACCATCACCTACGCGAACGGCGAGACGGGACGGCTGTTCTACCTGAAGGCCGCGATCTTCAGCGCGTTGCGCCTGCATGTGCTGGGCTTCAAGGGCGCCAATCCCGCTTTCCCGGACGATCCCACCACCGACCAGTTCTTCACCGAGTCACGGTTCGAAGCCTATCGGGAGCTGGGCTTTGCCAGCGTGGAGCAGATGGTCGCCAACACCTCGATCGGCGACGCGCTGTGACCTGGCCGGACCTCATGCGACCGCCTGGTAGTCCGGATGATCCATGGACACCCTGACGCCGGCCGCGCCGTCGGTCAGGTTGCGAGCGGCCAGGTTGCGCAGGCTGGAGGTGGCATCGATCGAGGCCATGCCTGCGCGGCTGAAGGTCTGCTCGTTATAGACGTGCGGCGAGAGCAGGGGATTGGTGAGTGCATGCGAGAAGGCATCGACCGCGACCATCCGCCCGATCAGGGGGGGCACCGCCGAGCGTGCCGGCAGATCCTCGGCGAACAGCCCGACGAAGAATTCGACCCGGTCGACGGTGCCATAGAGACGCCTGAGCGCCGCGACGGTGCTCGGATCACCGCTGATCTGCTCGAAGCGGGTCACGCGGGGATAACGCATAGCAGCCCGATAGTCGTTGTAGCTCGCGAGCTGGTTGTCACGTCCCTGCTGCAGGCTCGCGATCTCGACCTCGCGCAGCATGGGCGCGGTGTTGAACAGCCCGATGCGCCAGGCCTCGGAGCGGCTGGCCGCGTCCAGCGCCGCGCCTAGGCCGTCCTGCAACAGGGGCCCGTTGCCGAAGCGCGTCTCCGCCATGGGAACGCTCCTGCCCTTCCAGCGCGCCACGTCGGGGACAAGGCTGTGCCAGCGATACAGCAGGTTGAATTCGGCCGGGATCCAGTTTTCCCGGTTCCAGCTCGCCCTGTACGACGGCGTCGGGTCGCTCAGCAGCCTGAACCAGTAGGGCGAGATGTGGTTGATATACTCCTCGACCACGATCTTGATCAGCTGGACGATGCTGACGTTGCGGGCGGTCTCGAACACGCGCTGGTCGTCCCAGTCGCCGTGCGTCGCCTCGATGATCGCGCAGAGGCGGTTGTGCTCCCGCAGGAACAGCGTGTTGATCGCCGCGGTGAACAGGGTCGCGTTGGCTCGCTCGCCGCCGAACGCGAACAGCGAGACCTTGCGCTCCGGCGGAAGCCCGGGCGGCATCTTGAGCGGGGTCGGCACTTCCTTGAACCGCGGATCGCGATCTCCGGCGGCATCGAACAGCGGCGGCGCCCATTCTTCCTGGCCGCGGAACACGGAGAGCAGCCGACCCTTGCGGCCGCGCTCGTCGCTGTGCAGGCGCAACGCCGCCTGCACCGGAGGCGTGAGACCGTAGATCTGGCTGAGATCGATCTGGTGGTTGGTGGTGGTGCGTCGCCGGTCGGACGGGTCCGTCATCAGGAAGCCGTCGGTGAACCATTGCGCGAAGCTCGGGAACAGCAGCGTCGACCGCTGCGACACGCGGGGCCCATCGGGACGCACCACGTAGAGTTCCTGAAGCGCCTCGATCGGCGGCAGATCCGGGATCCGCGTCGGCGGCAGGTAGCGCGAGAACCACGTGCGGTCGGTCAGCGACGACCAGGAGCTGTACTGGCTCATGGTGCTCAGCCGCAACGGCCGTGCCGGTGCCTTGAGCACCGCGTTGCCGACGATCAGCCGGTTGAGCCTTCCGGCCAGCCAGGGACGCCGGTTGACGAAGCTCCAGAACGTCCTTCCCCGCGTGAGCAGGAGTGTCTCGATCCGGTTGCGCAGGCCGTCCCGGGCGGTGTCCCGACGCGAGGTGCCGCGAGCGACACGCTCAGCCAACGGACGGTTCCGGTATGCGGCCCACGACGAAGCGCTCCGCGAACGGACCGCCCGCGTTGTCGACCCGTCCGGCGTCTCCCTCGAGCAGGCGCAGGCCCGGCATCCGCATGATCTGCCTCATCGTCTCGGCGATGGCGGCATAGCCGACATGCTGTCCCAGACAGTCGTGGTGGCCGAAGCCCATATGCAGGTAGTCGGTCCGCCGCCTCGCCTTGAACGCGTCCGGGTCAGGGAAGATCGCCGGATCGAACATGGCCGAGCCGGTGGAGACCGCCACGACGCGTCCGGCTGCCACCTCGGTCTGGTGGTCGCTGCCGGGTGCCAGCACCGCGGGTTCCGCCGCGACCCGCACCACGAAGGTCGTCATCGGGTTGAAGCGCAGCGCCTCGAGCACGATCGCGTCGAACGCAGCCGGATCGGGATCACGTGCCGCGGCAGCTGCCTCGGCCTCGACGTCCGGACGAAGCAGGATCTGCTCGGTCGCGTTGATGATCGCCTGCGAGGTCGTCTCGCTCGCGCCGACGAGCAGCCCCGCCACGTTGCTGACGACACGTTCCGGATCGAGTGCTGCCGCACCGGAGGCGGCGAGGCGAAGCAGTCGAGAGACCGCATCCTCGCCGGTCGTCTCCGCCCAGGGCTGCCGCCGCGCCAGGAAGCGGCGCAGCCAGCACCGCATCTCGTTGCCGGCCGCCACGTTGACCGCGAGCACGGCCGGATCGCCGGCGAGGTTGTGGAACATGTCCGCCTGGGTCGCCCAGGACCATCTCAGCATGGTGGCGTCGTCGGGTCCGGGGAAGCCGAAATACTGCTGGACGATGCGGAGCGGCACCAGACGCGAGACCGATCGGGTCAGGTCGATGGTGTCGCCTCCGGTGGCGAGCGCTGCCGCGGCGGTGAGGGCAGCCAAGCTACGGATCGCGGGGAGGTCCTCCAGGCGCAGCAGGGCGCGCATCACCGACTTGTCGTGCCAGTTGAGCGCGCTCTCGTCGCGTCCCAGCATGAAGGGTCCGACCGAGGGATCCATGTGCGGTCGGTAGGTGACCTGGAAGATCGACGGCCTCGACAGGGTGTCGATGACGTCGCTCCAGCGGGACACGACCACGAACGGCGGCAGCTCGAGGATCGGACGCTTCTCGCGCAGCTCCGCGAACAGCGCACGCCAGTCCGTCCGCAGCGAGGCGAAGAACAGGGAGGCTCGGCCAGTTGCATCCGAAGCGGACAGAGCATCGCAGGATTCGAGAAAGCTCATTTTCCTACAACGAGCTCGCGATGAGCGCACGTACCGTCGGCGACTGCCGGTAGTATTGATGAGAGGTCAAGAAGTTGACGTCGTAGTCCTGATAGGTGCTGCAGTTAATGATCGAATACTGCGTGAGCGGAAACGATGCGACGTCGGACCGTCCGCGCGGGCCGTCCTGGCCGAGCCGCTGCGCGCCGAGATTGACCGCCATGCTGAGCCCCAGCACTTGATCGATGTTGCTGTAGTAGATCGAGACCCTGGTCGCCAGCAGGCCGAGGCCGCTCAGGCGCGCGAGGTTGGGGCGGTTGAAGGTGTCGTAGGGACAGTCGGCGGCCGCCAGGATCGCCTCGTCGAAGATCACCCCCCTGGGTTGACCATCGAGGAACCAGGACTCGACCGCATACTGCAAGACGAGACCGCCCATGCTATGGGCGAGCAGGATCGTCTTCGATCTGCCTCTACTTGCGGCCGCTTTTCGGATGATCGGCGCCAGCGTCGCGAGGAAGCTCATGAGGTGAGGGCCGGACTGTTCGGCGATCTGCTGGTCCGACAGGTAGTCGTCGGTCAGCACCGGCAGGTCGACGATGCGCCCGCGTGACGGCCAGCTGAACGCGATCACCGTCATGTCCGTCGCCGGGGTTCCGGACCCTGCCAGCCATGCGGCGTTATAGGCGGCGCGGGTGATGGCGTCGGAGAAGCTGTTGTCGAAGCCGTGGATGAACACGAGCAGGTTGCGTCCGGAGGCCGACAGGTCCCCGAGCGCTGCCGGAGGAAAGCCGCCCTGGCTGGTCTGCATGATGCTCTCGACCGAGCCTTGCGCGCCGGTCGCGATGTCGATGCCGGTGACGAAGGCGGTCCCGTACAGCATCGCCTCCGGCTTCGAGGGCGGGATCATGGCGTTGCCGAAGCCGGCCACGGTGGAGGGGTCGGTGACGACCCGGTTGGTCGCGAAGTAGACGGTCACGTTCATCTCGGCATCCCCAAGCGGTCGCGCATCGAGGTCCTGCATCCGGGTAGCTCGTGTTGCTTCGCCGGCTGGCGCCGACAATACTACCGAATCTGCCAGAACGCATCATCTGTTCAGCGAAAACGGCCCGATGTTTCGGCGCCGCATCTCCGCGGAGGCGGTCGTTGCTGCTCCCGGATGCAGTGCCTGAACAACGCCATGCTCCCCGACGCTTGCCGACGGGCAGGAAAAGTCGGAGGCTCGACGATGCTGCGACAACGAGGTTCGCCCACATGGTGCGATCGGTGATCTGTAGCCTCCTGAGCTGCGAAGTCTCGATGGCGCGCCTTGGCCGCCACCGTGATGAAGACAGGCCGGGAACCCCACCCCTCGCATGGCTCAGGAAGAGGCAGCGGGTCGGGCCGGAGCGTCCCAAGGGGGGGACTCCGCTCATGAACGAGGCCATGGAGGTGGCAGGGCCAGATCCTGCGACGCACCATAGCGCGTTGCGGACGGAGTTCCCAGGAAAGGGGTTCGAGGGGCTGGTCTTTCAGCAGGAGCTGAATGAAGTCTATCTGCTCCTGGACTTCATCTCCGGTCAGCCGGACAAGCACCTGTCTGACCTGGACAGCAAGATCGTTGATCTGTCCAATCCCAACGCGAAGCTGAGCTCGATCGAGGTGATCAAGCGGGTTTCGGGGTTGCGGTACCCGCCGGCGCCCCCCGCGGCGGCGGATGCCGCGTTCCTCTTGACCACGAAGGACTGGTTGAACTCGATAGCCTATCCAGCCCGAGGCCTGACGATCGCCTATACGATCATGTTCATCGAAGGCGATGGAGCTGGCCTGAGAAGGTTCTTCCGGCGACTAGCGGCCGCTACTTCAGGACGCAAGCTGGAGCAGCCTGCTTTCTCGAGCCGCGTCCAGATGGCGCAACAAACCTTTCCCGGCCTGATCGACAGCGCCGCGAGGTTCCGCTCCGTGAAGGACCTGTTTGCCTGGGGAGCGATCATCAGCACCGTGATCTCGGCTTTTCTGCTATGGCAGGTCACCTATGGCGTGCAGCTGACCTCGAGGTTGAACGACCTCGAGCGGTCCAGGAGCGAAGCGGCCGCAGGGATCTATGATCAGTTGACGAGAGAACGCGCGACAGGCGGGACGTCCTCCGGTAATCCGACTTCCACCTCCCAAGACGGCGTGGAATATCTGCAGGAGGTTTGTTCCACAGACAGTGACCCCGCTCATGCATCACCGCCCACGACGCAGAATGCCGATCCTGCGTCGAAGCCGAGAGACCATCAGAGCTCGACCGTTCGACAGCTCTGCAATTCCTACGTCTATCAGCAGGCGTTGTTGGACATGACCATCAAGGATGTAGGCGCTTACAGGGACGGCAAACTCTTCAAGCTGTATGCAGAGATGCTGCCGGTACACGCGGTCTGTCCGGCTGAGGGTTGTACGAGAGCCTCGCGAGGCTTTTCCAGACAGGAGGACGCTGAGTCGGTAGCCGGCGTCCTGGTAATGATGTCAAATTACATGCTCCCGATCCTGTTTGGGCTTGTTGGAACTATCGCATCCTTAGTGAGAAGTATTCAGGACAAGGCTACACAGAGTATTCTCGCACCGCGGGATCGCTCCCTGTCACTGATAAGACTTCCACTCGGCATCATGGCGGGTGTTGGAGTTGGGCTCTTCTTTAACCCGTCGACCATTTCTGCTCAAACAGGCGGAAGCCTTGGCTTGTTGACCTTGTCTGCCTCCGGCATCGCGTTTCTCGCAGGCTATGGTGCTGAGGGATTCTTTCGCATGCTCGACCTTCTAATAACTCGGATCTTCAACTTTGATAAAGAAGGAGTGTCCCCGAAGAGACCCATGCCATAAAAGGTCTCTTTAAAACATAGATATTGTTTCTTCGACTTGGCTTGGGAATCGGGTTTGTTCCTCATTTGAGATCAACTTACTTTCTTCTCTTTGTGCGAGAAGAACTGGCCTTATGGTCGCGTTCAGGCCGAAGTCGGTGCGGCTGAGCATCGGCTCGTGGATCGTGATCCGCAGGGACGTCGCCCGCACGCCGAAGATACGCCGCTGCATCCACTTCATCGACCAGGCCTTCGCGACGCTGGGACCGCTGCTGTCGGACGGCGCGGTGGAAGCCACCGCGTGTGGCTAGGCTGACAACCTGATCAACGTATTGATCTGGGGATGTTGCTGTGATTCGCTGTGCCGGTCGTAGGAGATCGGCATGAACGAGTTG
>CAXTOE010000065.1:0-10573 GCA_964245685.1 uncultured Acetobacteraceae bacterium
CGATGGTGGCGCCCTCGGCGTTCAGCGTGGCGAGGATGTCCATCACCTGGGCGCCGTTCTCGCTATCGAGGTTCCCGGTCGGCTCGTCGGCCAGGATCAACGCCGGACGGCCGACGATGGCGCGCGCGATCGCGGCGCGCTGCTGCTGGCCGCCGGAGAGCTGGTGCGGGTAGTGGCGGGCGCGGTGGGCGATGCCGACCCGGTCCATCGCGGCCGCGACCCGCGACCGGCGCTGCTGCCGGGCGATCCTGCGATAGATCAGGCCGAGCTCGACGTTCTCCTCGATCGTCAGCTCGTCGATCAGGTTGAAGCTTTGGAACACGTAGCCGAGATGGTCGCGCCGGAACGCGGCAAGTGCTGCCTCCGGCAGGGCCGTCACCTCGGCGTCATGGAACCGGTATCGCCCGCTGCTGGGGCGGTCGATCGTGCCCAGGATGTTGAGCAGCGTCGATTTGCCGCAGCCGCTCGGACCCATGACGGCGACGAACTCGCCGCGCTCGATCTGCAGGTCGATCGCGCGCAGCGCCGTGGTCTCGATCTCGTCGGAACGGTAGAGGCGGTGGATGTCGGACAGCGTGATCATCGGTCTTGTCCCTTCAGTGCACGAGCAGCAGGGTGAAGTTCTGCATGCGGGCGTAAGACGAGGTGATCACCCGCTCGCCCGGCGACAGGCCGCCCTCGATCTCGACCTGTTCGGGATTGCGACGGCCCGACGTGATGGCGCGGCGCACCGCGTGGCGGCCGCTCGCGTCCAGCACGAACACGAAGCCGCCGCCGCTGCCCTCCAGCCACGGCCCGCTCGGCAGCACCAGCGCCGGCCGAGTGGCACCCAGGGTGATCCGGATCTCGACGCCCTGGCCGCGTCGCAGCCCGGACGCCATCGGCCGGTCGAACACCAGCTCGGCGCGGAACTGGCCGCCGCTGACCTGCGGCCTGACCCGGGAGATGGTCAGCAACGCGTCGCGCCCGTCGAGATCGGCGTTGGCGTGCTGGCCGGCGGCTACACGGCCGAGATAGAACTCGTCGATGTCCGCATCGAGCCGATAAGCCGCCTCGCTGTCGATCTGGCCGATCCCGTCGCCCTGACGCAGCGTCTGGCCGGGCTGCAGCGAGAAGTCGGTGAGCCGGCCGGAAACCGGCGCCCGCAGCACCAGTGCGTCGAGGCTGTCCTCCACCTGATCGAGGTTGCGACGCAGCCGGGCTGTGGTCTGGCCGATCTCGTCGGCCTGCGCGTCGGCTACCGCCTGGTCGCGCAGGTGCGCCTGTCGCAGCGTCGCCACCCGCGCGGCGTCGTAGCGCGCCTCGTCCTCGAAACCCTTCACTCCGGCATCGGACTCGAAGCCTTGCGCGTGTAGCTGCCGGCGGATCGCGAGGTCGCGCTGAGCCTTGAGCAGCGCGTAGCCGGCCTCGGCGATCGCGTTGTCCTGCGCGGTCCGGTTCTGCTGCAGCGACAGCCGCTGCGCGCTGACCTGGCCGAGCTGACCCGCGATCGAAGCACCTTGGGCGGTGACCTCGAGCTGCAGCTGCGGGTTGGACAGGCTCGCCAGCACGTCGCCGGCCTTGACCGAAGCGCCGTCCAGCGCCGCCACCTGCGCCACCGTGCCGCCCTGGACCGCGCCGACGATGACCGTGCGCAGCGGCGCCACCGTCGCCCGGACCGGCAGGTAGTCCTGGAACGGCGCCTGCTGCACGACACCGGTGGTGATCTCATCCGAGGATATCGAGAGCGTGTTGGCAGCCGGGACCAGATCGAGTGCCGCCGCGACGGCACCGATCCCGATCACAGCAAGAGCCGGCAGTGCCCAGCCGCGCCGCCGGGTCCAGCGGGATCGCGCGACGCGACGGTCCATTGCCGCTGCGGAAGCGATGACCGCCGAGGCGATAGGCGGAGATGGGTCGGGCATGGCAGACTTTACGGGTTCACCCGAGTGTAGCTCCTCCGCGCTGCCTCCCTAAATGATTGATATCGTTGTATGAGTAGCCTCCCGGACGACGACGCTGTGCGGGATCGAACGGAGTGTCCGGATCCGAACATGACCGATCGCCTGTCAAGCCCGATCCCGCATCGACCGCGGATCCTGTTCGTCGACGACGACGTCGACGTGCAGAAGGCGGCGGCCCTGCTGCTGCCGCGGCACGGCTTCGCGCTGCTGTCCGCCAGGACGCCCGCGGAGGCCTGGAGCGTGCTCGCGGCCGAGCCGGTCGACGTCGTGCTGCTCGACCTGAACTTCCAGCGCGGAGCCGGCTCCGGCAGTGAAGGCCTGCGCTGCCTGGAGGCTCTGCTCGCCGACGATCCGCAGCGCGTGCTCGTGGTGGTGACCGGGCATAGCGGCGTCGCTATCGCCGTTGCGGCGATGCGCGCGGGAGCGGCGGATTTCGTGATGAAGCCATGGAGCAATGAGCGTCTGGTCACGACCCTGAAGGACGCGGTGGCCCTGCGGCGCCGTCGAACGAGCCGCGTCGACCGGATCGACGTGCCGGAGGCCGAGACGGCTGCGGATGCCCCGGTGATCGGCGAAAGCCCCGCCATGCGGCGGGTGCTGGAGCCGATGCGACAGGCAGCACCGAGCGATCTGCCAATCCTGCTGCTCGGCGAGGCCGGTACCGGCAAGAGCCTGCTGGCGCGAACCATCCACCGCCTGTCGTCACGTGCGGCGCGGCCGTTGCGGACGCTCGACCCGTCCGCTAGCCATGCCGAGGGTGAGGCCGCCTGGTCGTCGGCCTGGGCCGCGGTCGATCCGCAAGCGACGCTGCTGCTGGAGGAGATCGCCGGCCTGACCCCGCCGCTGCAGGCGCGACTGCTGACGTGCCTGGAGACCCGCCCGTCGCTCCGCCTGCTGGCCACCAGCCGGCAGCCGCGCGACGCGCTGCAGGCCGGGATGCGGGCAGAGCTGCTCTACCGGCTCAACACGCTGGAGCTGCCGCTGCCGCCGCTGCGCGACCGCGGCCAGGACGTGACGCTGCTGGCCATGCATTTCCTGCACCTGTTCGGGCGTCGCCATCGGCGGCCGGACCTGTCGTTCTCGACCGAGACCACGGCGCTGATCGCCGCCGGGCGATGGCAGGGCAACGTACGCGCGCTAGCCCAGTCGATCGAGCGCGCGGTGGTGTTGGCGCGCGAGGACGTGCTGCAGCCGTCCGACATCCCGCTCGCCCTGCCGGTTCCCGACGCGATATCGGCCCTGCCGGGCGGCGAGCTCAATCTTGCGCGGTCGGAGAAGGCGGTCGTCGAGGCGGCGCTGAAGCGGCACGGCTTCAACATCAGTCACGCGGCCGGCGAGCTCGGCCTCAGCCGAGCCGCCCTGTATCGGCGCATGGCGCGACATGGGCTCTAGCGGCGGCTCTAGCGGCGGCTCTACCGGCGAGGCGACGGCGCGATGACGCTGCTGGCCAGCCTGATGCTGTTCGGCTGCGGCGTCCTGTGCTGTCTCGCCTGGACCGCCGGGCTCTATGCGAGCGCCGTTCTGGCAAGCCTCGCAGCATTCTGGCTCGCGGGCACTGCGCTGTGGCGCCAGATGCGGCCGGAGCCGGTCCGGGTCACGCGAGTGAGCCGACCGTCCATCCATCTCGACCTGGAGACGACGCGGCGCCGGCTGCAATCCATGCTGGACCAGGCACCCGTGCCGCTGTTGACCCTCTCTGCGGACGGGATACTGCGTGTCGTGAATCGTGCGGCCCGCCATCTATTCGGTACCGACGAGAGGATGTCGGATGCGCCGGCTTCGCTGCGTGAAGCGGTCGAGCGAGCCCGGCCCGGTGAACGCACGGCGCTCAAGCTCCCGAGCTGCGATGCGAGCGGACCGCAACGCAGCTACGCGCTATCGGTCGCCGACAGCGTCGGACCCGAAGGTGCCGGGCGTCTGGTGGTGCTGACCGACATCGAGGCGGAGATCCAGGCGGCGGAGGCGGCCGCCCTGCGCGACCTGCTCCAGGTGCTGAGCCACGAGATCATGAACTCCCTGACCCCGGTGGCCTCCCTGGCCGAGAGCGCGCAGGCGCTGCTCTCGACGGGAGCGGCGGACGATGCCGCGCAGGCAGCCGGCGCGCTGGAGACGATCATGCGTCGCGCCCGCGGACTGGACCAGTTCGTGCAGGGCTACCGGATGCTGGCACGCCTGCCGCCGCCGGTGCTTCGACCGGCTTCGGTGGCGGCGCTGCTCACGGATGCGGCATCGCTGTTCCGCAGCCAATGGACGGAGCAGGACGTCATCCTCGTCTTTGATGCGCCCGATCCCGACATCATCGCCAGCCTGGATCCGGACTTGCTGCTGCAGGCCCTGCTTAACCTGCTTGGCAATGCTGCCGAGGCGGCCTGCGCGGGGTCGGCACGGCCGGGATGGATCGAGTTGTCGGGCTTTGCCCGGCATGGCGGCGTCGCATTTCGGATCGTCGATAGCGGTGATGGCGTGCCGGCTGGCCAGGAGGAGGCGATCTTCCGCCCGTTCGTCACCCTGCGCGCCGGCGGCAGCGGGATCGGGCTGAGCCTGGCCCGGCAGATCGCCCAAAGCCACGGCGGCAGCCTGATCCTGGAGAGAACGACCACTGGCGGCGGAGCCTCGTTCCTCCTGCACCTATAGGTGCAGCGACATGCAAACCGCCCTAATCCTGCGAGAACCTTTTGCGTTCCCCCTCCTAGGGACGCTCCTGTCGCGGTTCCGTCAGGTCTCATGGCGGGGATAACGTGTTCTCTGACAGGATCGGGACCATTCATGCCGCTGCCATGATGTCGAGCGCGATACCGGCGCCTTTGGCGAAGCGGGTGCGGCGGGAGGATGCGGAGACGATCTGGCTGTGACGGTGTCGGAGACGGAGGAGGTCGCGGAGTTCGCCGTGTTCGCGGCAGAAGCTTTGGGCGGCGTCGTGGCTCTTGAAGCCGCATACATCGGGCCCTGCCCTTGATGCCGCGATAGTCCTGCTCGATGCGGTTGTTCAGGTAGGCGCTAGTGCGGTGCCGAACGGCCTTGCCCAGCAGGCTACGGATCGCCCTTGGGTAGGAGCCATGCCCGTCCGTCATCACCCGGTCCGGCTGCAAGCCCATGGTCGCCATGGCCGAGCGGAAGAAGGCCTTCGCCGCCTTCATGTCGCGGTGCTCGCTGAACATGGCGTCGATTAGGTTACCATCGCGGTCGATCGCCCGATACAGGTAGGTCCAGCGGCGGCCGACCTTCAGGTAGGTCTCGTCGACAAGGCAGCTGGTGCCGGCACCACGACGGGTCTCACGCCGGCGATCACGAAGCTCATCGCCCACGACCGGCAGCAGCTTCGTCTCCCAGTCCCGTACAGCCTCGTGGCTGATCTCGATCCCGCGCAGCGCCATGATCTCGCTCAGGTCGCGCAGGGCTGCAAACCCACAGCAAACGCAGTTCATCCCGTCAACCCGAACATCCTCACCACGATCCAGACGCCACGGGACCCATCCTGGTCCTGCAAACGCTACTCTCGGCGCGAAGGCTGACAGAACAGAATAATCCGTTCGGAAAGAAACCGCCGCCGTCATCCACTCATCCTCCCACAGAGGAAAGCATCAGAGACGCCCTCCGACGTCACATCACGGACGAGTCAGAGGCCATACCCATTGGTATGAGCACTAAGGGATGCGGAACCGAGTGGTCGACCTCAACACCTCTCTCCTGCATCATCTCCTCGATCTCGCGGTCGTTTAGCGGGCGCACGACATCTAGCGCACACTCCACCGGGTCACGTCGCGCCCGATGTGATCTTATGCCAAGCCACAGCAGCGCGGGACTCGTAAGGGAACCATAACGCAAACCTTCGCGACTTGTTGTGAACGCAGCTTCAGTCTAGAACGCCCTGCGTGACCGCCTGTAACCGAATGACCCGACAGCGATCGCGCCGTAAAGCACCGCCATCTGCGCCACGTATGCGCCCGCGAAGCCGCCAGCGGGAACCGTATCGATCAGATAGAAGCCGTAGTTCGGGTCGAACAGAATTAACTTGTCGACGCCAGTCAGCGCCATAACCTCATGATTAATGTCCCCGCCGGCGCCGACCGCGACCTCGATCCGATACAGCGAGTTCGACTGAAGCGGCATCGCATCGGCATATCCGGCATGCTGAGGCACCTTCTTGAGGCTGGCCGCCTTCCCGGCGGCAACGAGAGCTACGGTGGCCATTCGTGTTACGGCCGCGACCGCTGCCGCGAAGTCTTTTGGCTTCACCCAAGCACTTTTGGGGTTCTTATCGAGATAATCACAGATGTAGTAGCAGATGCCGTACTGTGCCGGACCACCGCCGACAATGAAGTTGCCCTGATTGAACTCGGTTAGCTTCGTCGCTGGCATGTCTCGATCCCAAGCTGCATCACGGTGCCAATACCGTGTCGTTTACGTAACGGAAGAGTCAATGCCGCCCGCGTGAAAATATCGTCTCTGATGCTGAATTAATCATTTGCATGTTATGGACCATGCGATCAAACAAGACCCGAGCCCTGGTTGACATCAACTGGAGGCTCTAGCCAATCGGCATGCGTTGAATGCAGAGGGACCGATGCTCAACGGCAGTCAATCTATATTTACGTTTCCCTATAACGTTAGCAAAAATCCGCTATTCGGTACTGGTGTGAACTTGCTGACCGCCGATGCAATGGGCGAGACGGCGTTCAAGAAGATCACCAAGGTGCCCGGCGAGCCTGCCGCCTACGAACTCGTCCAGCAGCACTATGTCTGCTCGACGCAAAGTGACTACACCGAGAAGCAGGAAACCAACCTCAGGCTCGATGGTTCCAAGGACACGATCAAGGCGGGCGCTGGTCTCGATCTGCTCAACCAGACCTCAGTCACCTCGAAAAGCGTCGTCGCGGTCAGCATCGGCTCGATCCTGGATCGGATCGACGCCTACGACCGATCGACTGTCAAGCTCAGTGATGTCGCCCGGGACGTACTCATAAACCAGGGGCCGGACGAGTTCACCCGACGTTTCGGCACTCACTTCATCGGAGGCTATGTCGTCGGCGCGAACTTCTATTCGTACATCTCGATCCTCTCGAATAGCTCGAGCGACCGCGAGAAGGTCAAGGTCGCGGTCAATGCCAGCTACAACGAGGACATGACCGAGGCCGCCGCTGATCCAGCGGCTGCGGTCGCCGCGACCGAAAGCGCGATCGGGTCGGCAAGCTGGCGGCGGGAGAAGGTGCTCAAGGAGACGGCGTCGACCATCAATGCGAAGTTCCTCGCCTCGGGGATCGCTCAGGTGCTGAAGATCGCTAATTTTGAACACGTCGCTAAAGCCTTCGCGAAATTCTCAGTCGACGCCCAGAAAACTCCGGTTCCGATCATGGTCCAGGCGATCCCATACACCATGATAGGCGAAGTTCAGAGCCTGGTAGCCGAGCACCACCCTGGCGCGAGCCTCGTGCCAGAGATCGCAGAATCCGTGGTCGAGGCATTGCGGCGCGAATTTCGCCGCACGAAGAGCATCAAAGAGGAGATCGATGGATACAGCGACATCGCCTCGGGCAGAGCGGCGCTGACCCTGATTAACGAGACGGCGAAACGCGCACTCGACCGCGAGATCGATGACATCAGTCAACTGACGGTAAAGCAGCTTGCCGATCCCAAGGCTGCCTTCCGCGGCTGGTTAGGACTCGACGACGTCGCGCGTCCAATCCGGTCGAGTGCCATCCGTGCGCTCTGGGCACTCGACTTCAACCGTGAATACAACGCGATTGTCTAACCATCCGCGAAGAGGATACTCTCCCATGGCCGAAGCACAGCATTTCAACGTCGCCGTCAAGAACTATACGAAGTACGACTTCCTCGTCGGCAGCGAACAGATGGATCACGGTGGCGTCTACGACAAGGCGAACATTAAGGCGTCGACCGCGACGCTGAACGCTTTCTACGCGCGCGGTGACCGCGACGCCGCCGCCGGCACGACCGGCCAGCTGACCTACACGACCAAAGACAAGGAGCACGGGCCGACGATCACCTTCAAGTGGGACATCCCATGGGGCACCGGCGACGATTGGCTAGAAGTCACGACCACCGGCGATATCAAGCTCGACTGTGGCAGCTTTCGTGGCGGCAGCGTCCTGCGTCGGATCGTCGAGATCGTGATCAAGGACGACGCGCCAATTCTGTAGGCTCGCTGTCACCTCGCTTTCAGATGCCTTTGAGACGGTATCTTCACCTTGAGAACGCCTGATCGGTTCTGTCAGATCTCGCGGATCTCGCCTGTCCGCGTCGGGTGCAGGCTCATGGAACGATCTTGCATCACGATTAGCCACCTGAAAATTCGTCGACAGTATAAATATCTGGTCCAGACGCCAGGTGTCGCCCGGCTTCAGACGCCGCCGTCGCAGTCTGTCGGCGACCTCCTGGCTGAACCTGAGGCACCAGCGGCGGATGGTCTTGTAGGACACAATGACGCCCTGCTCAGCCAGCAGCAGCTCGACATCTTGCGGGCTCGGGCTGAACACGTAATGGAGCCAGACCGCATGGCTGATGATCTCTGTCGGGAAGCGGTGGCCATGCGGAGTGTCAAGTCGCTGGCTCATGCCGACAGCCTGCACTGATCGCGCCCCTGCGAGCAGATGGCCTCAACGCGACAATGCCCTCGGGGCCGCTCGGAGCGACCTAGCTACTGGAGTCAATCGTCGAACTTGAACGGAGATGAGGCCCGATCGACGGTGATGGCGGCTTTCGCGTCTCGTCGGGTCATCAAGCCCATGACGACCAGCGGGTTTTGGTTGCTGGGCAGACCTCGCGCTCTCGGACCGCACGTGTCGCCCGGCTTCGAGAAATGGCTCTGATGCACTTTTTGTGAGTGCTGGCTGTTCCTGTGGCTGCAGGTGAGGTTTTCGGCCCGAACTGCTGAGGCGCAACGTGTGGCTGTTCCCCCCTCCAGGAGAAGCCGACTTCGACTGGAAAGTTCTCGACGACGACGGTGAAGGCTTCGGCGAGCCGGATCTATGTTCGGCATCAGTTCGCTGCCGCCGGGACCGCGTGGAGGTCCTGATGACACGCCGGCGGGGCGGCTGCTTCGGTCCACGCGAGCTCACGATCGTGCCGCTCCCGGGCGATACGCGCTCGCTCATCGTCACGGGCGGCGACGTATGGGGCAACATGGTGACGCCGCAGCCGGAGAGCCCTTATAAAGAAAACTCGCGGTTCTGGCACGAGCGCTGACAGAGCCCATTTGGCTGCGCGCGTTCAAGTGGCCGATCTGGTAGCGATCGGTGCAGGGCTTGCCGAACGCCTCCACCACCGCGTCATGGCCAATGTCGAGCAGCGCCGCGAGTTGCTTGTCGGTCCGACTATCGATGACGTCGAAGTAGAGCGATGACACGTTTACCTCCGGGAGTTCGGTCTATATCAGAGCGCTAACAGCGTTTAGGCGGCTGTCTCGTAAGCTGGGTAATCGATGTAACCCTCGGCGCCGAACGTGTAGAACGTGTAGCGATCGTACGGGCTGAGCGGCCGGTCGTTACGGATGCGCTCGGGAAGATCGAGGTTGGAGACAAAGTAGCGTCCGAATGCGACGAGGTCCGCGTTGCCCTTGTCGACGATGGCGGTGGCGGTCTTTGGCTCGAAACCGCCGGCGGCCATGATCTTGTTCCTGAAGATCGTGCGCAGATGCTCGGCTGCGACCGGAGCCTGACCCTCCTGCTCCACCACGTTGCCCTTTACTCGCGGCTCGATGATGTGGAGGTAAGCGAGATCGAAGCCGTTCAACTCGCCGACGACATGGTCGAACAGCGAGCGCGGATCGCTGTCGTCCATCGCATTCCAGCGTCCGTTCGGCCCAATGCGGACGGCGGTGCGGTCGTCGCCAACCACCGATGCGACTGCCCGCACCGCTTCGAGCAGCAGGCGCGCGATTTTCTATCGAGCCGCCGTAATGATCCGTGCGCTTGTTGCTGCTATTCTGAAGGAATTAGTCGATCAGGTAGCCGTTCGCGGCATGCAGCTCGACGCCACCGAAGCCGGCTGCCTCAGCGCGCGCAGCGGCGCGGCCGAAGTCGGCGACGATGTCGGCGATCTCGTCTTCCTGGACCGCTCGATGCGGTGACGGCGGCAGCCAGCCGCGGCTGGTCGAGGTGAGTTGGGACCCGTCCTCCCAGTAGGTTGGATCGACCGAGGCGGAAACCGGCTGCGGACCGCCGGTGACGTCGACATGCGACGAGCGACCGGTGTGGCAGAGCTGGGCGAACATGCGGCCGCCCCTGTCGTGGACGATGTCGGTGATGGCCTTCCAGCGGGCGACCTGAGCGTCCGAGTAGAGGCCAGGCGCACCAAACCAGCCGCGCGCGGACGTGGAGATCGTCGTCGCTTCCCCAATGATCAGGCCGCCCTCATTGGCGCGCTGGCCGTGATAGGTCCGCATCAGCTCGCCGGAGACGTCGCCCGGCTGTACGGAACGCGATCGCGTGAGCGGAGCCATGACGACCCGGTGCGACAGGCTGGTGGCCCCAATCGTGACGGGCGAGAAAAGTGTCGACATCTGCTACTCCTGATACTGTCGGATTGCAGCGCGGGGATGCTAGAGGGTATTTTACTAAGGGCTGAGGCTAATGGGGATGGATGTGCCCTACGCTGCTTCGCAAGCCTTATCC
>CAXTOE010000066.1:0-10499 GCA_964245685.1 uncultured Acetobacteraceae bacterium
GATCTCGACTTCTCGAAGCTGCCACAGCCGAAGGGCCAGGCGGCTCCGTGAGCGCGGCGCGAGGCTCGACAGCACCCATGGTCTCGCCGAGGAAGCGCTCGCTGGCTCATGCCGATATTCTGCATCCACCGCACACCCGCGACCACATTTTGGCACCGTGAAAACGCCTCGCCCGGACATCATTCAGGCTCAGCTACCTCAACCGGCCTCGCAGTACGGGAGGGTATCGTTGCCATAGGAGACGGGACATCTACCGCCTTGCTTGCGTAGTACGACGGTGAGGTGCGTGACACCGACGATTTGCCGCAGGTTTCCCTCGATCGTCGGCAGCATGGAGGAGGACAGGGCCTCGACGCCGATCGCCACCAGCAGCGTCTGACCGCTGCGGCGGATGGAAACCCGGTCGACGACGACGTCTCGGCGGCCGAAAGGGGCGAACAGGCGCGGCACCAGGCCAGCTTCCGCCTCGCCACGAACTTCGAACATCACGGATCGAAAGGGTGGATCACGTCGTATGGGCTGCATCGTGCAGGTCTCTCATCAGCTAGGTCGCTCGTGCTTAAGCATGACCCGGCTGCCGGCCCGCAGCGTGTAACGCTACCCGGCTCAGACAGCCGGGAGCTTAATTCGCCTGGCAGGACGCAGAGAATACATGGCGCATCCATAACAAGCATCGTCTTCGATGGCAACGCCAACTTGCATCGCCTGCTATGTCGTGCATCCGAGGGCATGTTGCCAGGCGCGGGAGCTTCCCGGCGGACTGGCGCACCGGATACAGGATCGCAGACGACCTTATTCCATCGACGTCCCTGCGAGGTTTATTCGCGTCGCTTGAGGCGACATTGTTGTCGACGGGAGGAGCGCTGATGGCTGATGATCAGTCGAAGACAACGAGACGACCACCCCCGGGCTTGCGCCTTCGCGCGGTTCGTCCTCAGGACGCCGACGCGCTTGCCGCGCTCATGAATCTGCCTGGCTTCGTGCGGGGAACGACCCGCGTTCCTTTCGAAGCCCCGGAGGAAGTCAGGAGCCGCCTGGAGAAGGGTCCACCCGGAGGGCGCAGGCTGGTAGCTGTCATCGATGGCGAGGTGATCGGAAGCGCTGACCTGGAACGACTGTCCGGCCGTCGCGCTCATGTCGGTCGGATCGGCCTGGGCGTGCACGATGATTGGGTTGGACGGGGAGTCGGGACGGCACTCATGGCCGCGCTCGTCGATCTCGCCGACAACTGGCTGGGGCTGCGGCGGCTCGAGCTGGAGGTGAACACCGACAACCTTGCGGCTCTCGCCCTCTACCGGAAGTTCGGCTTCGAGATAGAGGGCACTCATCGTGGGCACATCTTCAGGCTGGGGCAGTTCATAGACAGCTATTCGATGGCCCGCCTGGAGGATCGGTGACCGGCGCTACGGCCTCTGCGAGGTCACGCCAAAGCGTGTGGGACGCAGATCGGCCACTTGAGTGCCCTCGACATGGTCGTCTCGGTCGAGCCATCGTCGCTACCTCCAGCTCATGTCCGTGGCGGCTCGTTACCCGGAGTGATCGCAGCCTCCATCGGCCAGCGCCCTTGTCAGCAGCAACTTGACGTCTCGCAGGCATGGACTGAGCACGTGCCGGAGCCAGACGGTGTGGCTCGAGGCCTACCGCAAGGCCGCCGTGCTGCCGCAGGTGGTCCAAGCATCGACGGCGCTTTCGACCGTTCCTTCACCTGGCTGAACTGCGCGGCGCCGCGTGGCAGGCAAAGGCCTCATTGCCGCCTGGGAAGTCGACTTTGACGGTGGCGCGGTCGGACTCGATACCGACATGAGTGAGCTCGACCTGGAGGCCGACGTCCTGGTCATCGGCGGCGGCATGGCCGCGATCTGGGCCGCGATCTCCGCCGCGCAGGGGGATGCGTTGGTGGTGCTCGTGGACAAGGGCTTCGTGGGGTCGAGCGGCGTGACCGGCCGCGGAGGCAGGCGCGGAATTGTCCGGCATGGAGTTCTCTACGATCTACAGGCTGTCGCCGGCCTGGTGCTCCACCCGCACGCGTCCCTATCCGGCCGCGCGTCTTTATGACGCCGAAGGTTCGGAACCCGAGATTCCGCCATCAATGTCCAACAAGGCGCATCATCGCGCCGCCCTGGCGGCCGCCATGCTCGCCGGGCCCGTGCTCGCCGATCTGAGCAAGGCGCCGGCCGCGCTCAAGCCGATCATCAACGGAGACTGCGAGACCACCGTGCAGGGTCTGTTCGCAGGGATGCCGCCACGCGCGAACTGGCACGCGCGAACTGGTGGTCGGCGCCAGCAGTGGCGGCGGATCGCCCAACTCCGCCTGAGCCTTGACCTTGGAGCTCATCGCCGGCGCCGCAGCTGCGCGTCTCGCCGAGGCGGCGCAGTCGGGCAGGCGGGTCTCAGGCCGATCGGCCCGGTCGCGGAGGTGGACGAACAGGACGCCATCAGGACGGTGCAGACCAAGATGCTCTGCGACGACGGGGCGTTCTGGCGCCGTCGCGACAGCTTGGAGGCTTCACGGACGCTGCTGGACGATGCCTGGACGGCAATGAGCCGACATCGTCTTGCCCGGGATCTGGAGCAGGTCGCAGCGCGCGAGAGCGCGTCGCTGCTGGAGACCGCCCGCTGGTTGACGAGTGCCGCCCTCCCGCGCAACGAGAGCCGGGGGCTGCACACCCGACAAGCTCAACACGCTACGATATTTCGTTCTGCTGGCTGGTCAGCAGGGCGGTCTCTGGGTCAGCCTCGCCATCAAACCGGCGAACGTCAAAGCGTCCAAATGCGACGATCCGCACAGGATGGGCTCGTCCATCGCGCCGATGACGCAATCGGACGCGGATGCGGCACCAGGCGAAATGTCGGAAGGCGACTTCGAGACCGCTCGGCTCTGTGGCGTCCGCATTGCGGAAATCGCCAGCCGATTTGCGGCGGCACCGACCGCCTAAGCCCCGGGCCCCTTCACCGGAACAACAGCAACGCGGGCAGCTTCCGCAACGGTGGCCAATATCGATCGCGCCATGGGATCTGCGCAGGATGCCTTCGGGCCCTGGTCGGCGCTACCCGGAGTGGGCGTCGGCGATACATGCTGCCGCTGTCGAAGCGAGAGCTTCGCCGTGCCGGTCGTCGGAGATCGGCGTGAACGACATGGACTGGTTGAGCGACGAGGCATGGGCGGTGCTCAGATCCGCTCTGGCGAAGAGCCGCTCGGGTGCGCTGCGTGTGGATGATCGCCGGTGATCGGCGGCATCCTGCACGTGTTGCGTTCTGGCTGCCGGTGGAGGTCCGACCGAGTCTGGACCAGCGACGATGAGCCATGACCGCTACGACCGGTGCAGCGCGCAGGGTTCTGGCTCACCTGATCGAGCCGACAAACTGGCAAAAGTGCCGACAGGATCTTCAGAATGGTTTCACGCTGGTGCCGAGCAACCGTCCGATCGAGACTACCGCGAACAGCCCGGCCTCGATCCCGTCCCTCGGGCGGCCCGGGACGGGAGCCGGCGGGTAGTAGTTATCCGGGTTGACGAAATACTCGACGATCGGCCGGATCGCGAAGGCGGGCGTGAGCTGTATGTTCCCAACGGCTTCGAAGGCGAAGCCGTCACGCGACTGAGCCGGTCCGGGGCCCACCGTTACCCGCTGCCGGAAGCTTTCCCCATCCGCCTCGACCTGGCTCAGGCGCTGGTACCGGGTTTGCAGTCCGAGCGCATCGAACGGACGGCCGGGAATGAAGCCGGTGAAGTTGAAGCCGATCATCGCGTCCATGTCGATCGGCTGCGGCTTGTCCACCGAGACGTCGAGCGAACCGTAGAGGGCGATGTTAGCCGGCGGGCTCAACGGGATGAGCTTGTTGCGCGGGGCGCCGCGCCAGAGCACCTTCTGTCCTTGCAGAAAGATGACACCGCCACCCGGATAATTCGCGGCCTGTAGGAATGCGATCGCAGGTGCCCCGGTGCCCTTGAGGTTCGAGGCTCCGTGCCGCGTGTTCCATTCGAAGCCGGCCTCGAAGTTGGATGGGTAGGCGGCGTTGCTGAACTCGCTGCGCTGGCCGATCTCGCCGAGCAGTTGCGCCCCCGGCGAGCTTCCGACGCCGAGCCGGTCGCCGTAGTTGGTTGCGGCGGGGTAGTTGTCCTCGAATGCGCCTCCCTGCACGTACCAGGTCGACACGATCTTGTACGTGACCCGTCCGCCCCATACCGGATAGGGCAGCGACGGGAAGTCGCCGGTGACCACGAACGTGCTGGAATAGTGGGTGAACGGGTCGAGCGAGTTCGGCAGCAGGAAATAGTTGAAGACGTTGGTGCGTCCAGCCTCGATCGAGAGCTTGCCGTTCATGAAGCGCTGCTCGTAGGTGAGCAGCGACACCAGATCGGTCTCGGTCGCGGGCGTCGTCTGAAAGCCGGTCAGGAAGCCGCCGGTCTGGGTGATGATCTGCGGCAGGTCGCTGCGCAGGCCGAAGAAGGTGAAGCCGAGATGGACGTTGCCGCCGGGCAACCCGACCAGCTTGCCGAGGTCGAAATCCGCGGCGGGCCGGAACGCGAAGAGGTTCGCGGTCTGCCTGGGTTCGGCACCGGTGGTCGGATTGCCGAGGAAGTGGTCGAAGGTGATGCCGTGCAGGTCGACGCCCTCGTCGAGCAGGGTCTTGCCGAACCCGGGGAAGAGTCCGATGCGCGGCGCGGGCGAGGTGGGAATCGAGGTCTGCTGCAGCGTCAGATCACCGCTGGTGTTGTTGCCAGGCCGTGCCGACTGATCCTCGGCACCACTCGGGCTAGGTGGCACAGGCTGCTGATCAAGCGTGGGTTGAGGACCCTCGAAGAGCTCGACCGCCTCAGGTGCCGCGGCGCCGGCCGCATGCGGCGACGCGAAGGCAAGACTCATCAACCAGGCCGATCCCAGCACGGTTCTTGAGCGCACTCTTGATTTCCTCCCATGTGGTCGCGCGACCGATCGACGCGATGTGCGAGTGCTTATCTTGAGAACGTCAGGTGGAGGTCGGTGCGACGATGTCGATGATCGCGGATCGCAGTAGCGTCTGCAGCGCAGAGGCATGTCCTGTTCTGCGTCGGCACCGCTGAGCAATCGGGAAGGATCTGCAAGCAGAGTCGGTAACGCCCGCCGGAGACACGCCGGGCGCCGCCCCGGCCGCTAAGCAGTTCAGGCGTGCAGACGCGGGAACAGCGCACGCGCGTTGTCCAGCATGATGCCGCGCCGGGTCGGCTCGTCGAACAGCGTGCTGGCCTCGAGCTCGTGGGCGAGACGCGTGACGATCGGCAACGGCGTGAACGGCCAGTCGCTGCCATAGAAGATGTGGGTAGGATCGGCGATCTGCAGCAATGCCGGCGCTAGGCGCGGCAGTGGGTAGCCGGCCAAGTCATAATACAGCCGTCGCAGTGTCGCGAACAGATGGTCGGGTTCGACCGGCTTGGGCAGGAAGGCCGGCGCCAGTCCCACGATGCGGTCCGCCAGGATTGGGATGGTCGCGCCGGCATGCGGCACGATCAACCTGATGTCCGGAAAGCGGTCCAGCGTGCCGGTCAGCAGCAGGTTGGTGACGGCCCGTGTGCTCTCGAACATGAACTCGATGAGTGGACGCGGGTAACCCATCGATAAGGTCTGACAGCACGAACAGGTGGGCGAGGTCGGGTGCATGAACACCACCGCGCGTCGCCGGTTCAGCTCCGCGAACAGCGGATCGAACCGAGGATCTCCCATGTAGATGCCTCGATGATTTGATTCGACGGTCACGCCGTCGGCACCGAGCGTGTCGAAGGCGTACGTCGCCTCGGCGATGGCGCCGTCGATATCGGGAAGTGGCAGCGAGGCGAACAACCCGAAGCGTCCGGGATGGTCGGAAGCCGCTTTGGCTCCGACTTCGTTCACCTCGCGCGCCAGTGTGCGGGCGGCCGCGTCGTCACCGAAATGCACGCCAGGCGACGAGACCGAGAGCATGGCGGTGCGAATGCTCAACGCGTCCATCATGCCGAGTGCGGCGGTCGTGTCCCAACGCGGCAGGCCAGGTATGCCATCGGCATGTTCCAGGCCGGCGGCGAGCGCCGCGCGCCGGTAGATGTCGGGCAGATAATGGGCGTGTACGTCGACGCGCGGCTGCAGGATCGACGCCCTCACCGGTCGCGCCCGGACGTGAGTGCAGGAGAGTGCGGCCGCTCCCAGCAGACCACCCAGAGCGGCGCGTCGGTCGAGGTGGAAAGGGAGTGCCATGAGGAGCCCTTCGGCTGCGCGACGAGGCATGCGGACGGCGTCATCGGACCCTGCTCGCAGGATCCCTCGCGTCCCGTCTCGTGCGGCGGCTGCGGGCCCGTCGACACCCGGGAGAATCCGCCGCCGCGCGGCCGCGGGGAGAACGAGTGCTTGTTCAAGACGCCTCCTGGGACAGCGCGGTCTGCTGCCGCGCTTGGTGCCGTTGCCGTCTTCGCAGTGGGCCCCGACGGTATAAATGTCAATAGAAAATATATTTGAACGGTTATCATCTACATGGTAGATCTCGTCTATGCGAACCGACCCACCGGCGAGCCTCACGGAGGCCGTCTACCGGATGTTGCGTGCCGACCTGCTCGCGTGCCGGATCCAGCCGGGCGAGAGGCTGCGGATCGCGCTCCTGTCCAGCCGTCATGGCGCCAGTGCCGGAGCGGTGCGTGAGGCGCTGTCGAAGCTGACGGCGGAAGGTCTCGTCACCGCCGAACCGCAGCGCGGTTTTCAGGCGGCGACGATTTCCGCTGAGGAGCTCACCGACCTGACGTCGGCGCGGGTCGAGATCGAGTGTCTCTGCCTGCGCAAGGCGATCGAGGATGGCGATCTCGGTTGGGAGGAGCGCCTGCTCGGGTCGTCGCACCGGCTGCTGCGCACGCCCATACGGGCGACCGACGATCCGGCTCGCGTGAGCGAGGACTGGGCGCTGGCGCATGAGGCCTTTCACGAGGCGCTCGTCGCGGCCTGCCGGAGCCGGACGCTGCTGCAGGTCAGGCGACAGCTCTACGCGCAGTCGGAGCGTTACCGACGTCTCTCGGTGCCGCTCGCCGAGGCAGAGCGGGACCTCGATGGAGAGCATCGTGGGCTGGCGACAGCGGCGCTGGAGCGAGACGCGGATCGGGCGGTGCTGGCCATGAAGCAGCACCTCGAGGAGACCGCCCGCATCCTCCTCAAGGCAGGTGGCGGGTTCGCGGCGCTGGTCGCCTGAACCGCTTCTACCTCACGAGGACAAAATATACATTCTGTTGACTCGTATACTAAATCGCAGGATTGAGTAGGCCGCGAACCGGCAGCAGGCCGACGCCAAGCGACAGCGAAAGCAGGGGAGGAGGCGCTATGACCGCGATCGGCCGATACCAGCCGCCGGTACGGCGCGATGGGCTGCTCGGCGTGCACTCGATCGGCGAGTTCGTGCTAAGCGTCCCCGAGATCGAGACGGCCGAGCGTTTCTACGGCCATTTCGGCCTCGACGCGCGTGCCGAAGGCGACGCGCTCGGCCTGCACACCAGGCACGACGGCTATCGCTGGGGTCGCGTCATCGGCGGTGCGCGCAAGGCGATGCACCACGTCGCCTTCCACTGCTTCGAGGAGGACCTGCCGCGCTTTCGCCGGCATCTCGAGGCGCAGGGGGTGACGCGTCTCGATCCGCCGCCCGGCTTCGACAGCAACGGGCTGTGGCTGCGCGATCAGGACGGCATGCTGCTCGAGATCCGCGTCGGCGCGAAGACGTCCCCGGACGACAAGGCGCCGATGCCGATGAAGCCGACGCCGGCGGGCAGGCGCAACGCGCCCTACAGGCGCCTCGCCGATCGCGCGGCACCGGGTCGCCTGAGCCACATCCTCCGCTTCACGCCCGACGTCGACCGCGCGATCGCCTTCTACGGCCGGATCATGGGCCTGCGCCTGTCCGACCGCTCGGCGGACGCGATCGCCTTCATGCACGGTGTGCACGGCTCCGACCACCATCTCGTGGCCTTCGCCAAGTCGAATGCGCCGGGCCTGCACCACCTGAGCTGGGACGTGCCGTCGCTCGACGATATCGGGCTCGGCGCGATGGCGATGGCCGACAAGGGCTACATGAAGGGTTGGGGTTTCGGCCGGCACGTCCTCGGCTCGAACTACTTCCACTACGTCCAGGACCCGTGGGGCAGCTTCTGCGAGTACTCCTGCGACATCGACTACGTCCCGAACACGATGGATTGGGAGGGTGCAGAGCACAGTCCCGAGGACGGCTTCTACCTGTGGGGCCCGAACCTGCCGTCCGACTTCGTTCACAACTATGAAGCCGACGATCGCTAGACGGTAGGCGGTGCCGAGCGATCGGGTCCAGGTTCCGCAGGAGAAGCGCATGCAGTTCGCCGCCTTCGCGCAGGACGGTCGTCGCGGCCTTGCCGCGGCCGACGGAACGACGCCCTTCCACGGGCTGTCGCTCGAGGATCCTCGGGCGCCCGGCGACCTGCTCGACCTGCTGCGTCGCGGCGGCGACGCGCTCAAAGATGCCTGGCGTCTGCTGCTCGACGCCGGCGATCCGCTCGACCTCGACGAGGTGGCGTTGCTGCCGCCGATCGCGACGCCGGGCAAGATCATCTGCATCGGGCTGAACTACAGCGATCATTCGGCCGAGAGCGGCTTCAGGCAGCCGGAATACCCCACGGTCTTCGCCCGCTTCGCCTCCAGCCTGATCGGCCACCGGGCGCCGATCGTGCGTCCGTCGGTATCGGAGCAGCTCGATTACGAGGGCGAGATCGTCGCGGTGATCGGCAGGGGCGGCCGCGACATCGCGCATCGCGACGCGCTCGACCACGTCGCCGGCTACTCGCTGTTCAACGATGCCTCGGTGCGGGACTACCAGTTCAAGTCGCCGCAATGGACGGTCGGCAAGAACTTCGACGCGACCGGCGCCTTCGGTCCGAGCTTCGTCACCGCAGACGATCTGCCGCCCGGCTGCTGCGGCCTGCGGCTGCAAACCAAGCTTAACGGAGAGGTGGTGCAGGACGCGTCCACCGACGACCTGGTCTTCGACGTCGCCACCCTCGTCAGCCTGCTCAGCGTCGCGTTCACCCTGGAGCCGGGCGACGTCATAGTCACCGGCACGCCGGCCGGCGTCGGGCTGGCGCGCAAGCCGCCGCTGTGGATGAAGCCGGGCGACCTATGCGAGGTCGTGGTGCCTGGTCTCGGCACGCTGTCCAACCCGATCATCGACCAGGGTTCCACCGCGGCGCTGTCGCGCGCGAGACCGGTCGGCTGATCGCCGCGAGACGGAGAGGACCATGACGGATACGATCTTCGACGTCGCCGTGATCGGCTACGGCCCGGTCAGCGAGGTGCTGGCGCTGATCCTGGGTCGGCAGGGTCGTCGCGTGGCGGTGTTCGAGCGCTGGCGCGAGCGCTACGCCCTGCCGCGGGCGGTCTGCATCGACCATGAGATGTTCCGGATGCTGTCGGCGATCGGCCTGCGCGACGCGCTGCCGGCGGTGTCGCACCCCGCACCGCCCTACCGCTGGTTCAACGCCGAGTGGAGGCAGCTGCTCGAGATCGACTGGTCTCTGCCGTCCGTGTCGGGCGGCTCCGAGGTCAACTTCGTGCATCAGCCGACGATGGAGGAGATGTTCGACCGCGCGGTGCGAGCCGAGCCCACGATCGAACTCAATCTGGGCCATGAGGCGCTCGCCATCAACGAGCACGACGCGCACGCGACGGTCACCGTCCGCGACACGGCGACCCACGAGGAGAGATGCGTGCGCGCCCGCTTCGTGGTGGGCGCGGACGGCGCCAACAGCCTGGTGCGCCGCGCGATCGGCGGCGAGCAGCACGATTTCGGCTTCGAGGCCGACTGGCTGGTGATCGACGTGCTGCCGCACGAGGGTGTCGAGCTGGATGTCCCTCCGGCTGCGCAGTGGTGCAACCCGGCGCGGCCGACCACCATCGTGCCGGCCGGAGTGCGCGATGGGCGATCCTACCGACGATGGGAGTTCATGCGACTGCCTGGCGAGAGTGTGGCCGAGCTCGAGAACGAGGCACGCGCCTGGGAGCTGCTAGCGCCGTGGGTGACGCCCGACCAGGCGATCATGGTGCGTCACAAGGTCTACACCTTTCGCTCGCTGCTCGCCGAACGCTGGCGCCGCGGCCGGCTGCTCATCGTGGGCGACGCCGCGCACGTCATGCCGCCCTTCATGGGACAGGGCATGTGCGCCGGCCTGCGCGACGACTGGAACCTCGCCTGGAAGCTGGCGCTCGTGCTGGATCACCGCGCCGACCCTCGCCTGCTGGACAGCTACGGAACCGAACGGCGGCCTCATGCGCAGCGGATCATCGAGATGTCGATGTATCTCGGCCGCATGATGGGACCCTATCATTGCTCGCTGGTCGCCGTCGTCGTCGGCGCCGCCTGGGCCGCGCTCGACGAGTTCGAGACCCTGATGCTGCGCAACCGCTCACTGGCCGACCCCAGCCTGCTGTGGGCCGCTCACCCCGCCTACCAGCGCCCGTTCGGCCTTGCCTTGTCCATGACCGAGGCGGCGGAG
>CAXTOE010000067.1:0-5732 GCA_964245685.1 uncultured Acetobacteraceae bacterium
ATCCCCGAGGGCGCCTGCCGCGAGACGGTGGCGCGGCTGGAGGCGGACGGGCTCGACGTCTGGGTGTTCGCCGACGGGCGCTGGCTGCTCAAGAACCAGCTTCTGCCCTACATCGAGCACGAGCGCCGCTCGCTGAACGCCAACTACGAGGCGGTCGACGACTTCACGCCGTTCCTGGCGCGCACCCACAAGCTGATGGGCAGCAGCAGCGACTTCGCCCGCGTGGCGCTGGCCGAGGCCACGCTCGCGGAGGCGGTGGGGACGGAGGTGGCGGTGCATCGCTCGCAGCTATTCCACGTCGACGTCACCCACCGCGACGCCAACAAGGGCAGTGCCGCGCTGTCCATCGTGCGACGCCTCGGCGTCGACCGCAGCGAGATGGCCTGTATCGGCGACATGAGCAACGACATCCCGATGCTCGACGTGGCGGGCCTCGCGATCGCGATGGGCAACGCGCCCGACGCCGTGCGCGCGCACGCGCACGAGGTGGTGGCGAGCAACGAGGCGGACGGCTGGGCGGAGGCGGTGCAGCGGCTGATCCTGCCGCGGGCACCTTCGGACATGTTCTGAACCCCCCAGCCTCAGGCGGACCCGAGCTCGGTCCAGGCGCCGTTGGCACGATCCGAGGCGAGCACCGCCTCGATGAAGGCCATGCCGCGCACGCCGTCCTCGATCCCCGGCAGCAGCGGCGCCACCCCGGGCGTGGACGCTCCCTCCCGGTGCGCGTGCAGCAGCGCGGCGGCGTCGCCGTAGAGCTGCGCGAAGGCCTCCAGGTAGCCTTCCGGATGGCCGGCCGGAACCCGCGTGGCCTGGGCCGCCCACTCGGACAAACCGGCCATGCCGCGGGTCAGGAGGCGCGTCGGCTCCGACAGGCGGGTCAGGCGCAGCGTGTTGGGCTCGGCCTGCAGCCACTCCAGCGCGCCGGTCTCGCCGTAGACCCGCAGCCGCAGGCCGTTCTCGTGGCCGATCGCCACCTGGCTGCACCAGAGCATGCCGCGCGCGCCGCCCTCGTAGCGCAGCAGCATGCGCGCGTCGTCGTCCAGCCGTCGCCCGGGCACGAAGCGCGACAGGTCGGCGGCGACCTCGCGCAGGCGCAGCCCGGTGACGAAGCCGGCCAGGTGCTGCGCATGGGTGCCGATGTCGCCGACGCTGCCGGCAGGACCGGATCGCGCCGGGTCGGTGCGCCAGCTCGCCTGCTTCTGGCCCTCCGCCTCGATCGGTGCGGCCAGCCAGTCCTGCGGATACTCCACCTGCACCACCCGCACGGTGCCGAGCTCGCCGGCGGCGACGCGCGCCCGCGCCTCGCGGATCATCGGGTAGCCGGTATAGGTGTGGGTCAGCACGAAGGGCAGCCCGGTCTCGCGCACCAGGGCGGCCAGCGCGCGGGCGTCGGCCAGCGTGGTGGTCAGCGGCTTGTCGCAGATCACCGGGATGCCGCGCGACAGGAAAGCGGTGCAGATCGCGGCGTGGCTGTCGTTCGGGGTCACGACACTGACGACGTCGATCCGGTCGGCGCGCGCTGCCTCGGCCTGCGCCATCGCCTCCCAGGTGGCGTAGGCGCGGTCGGGCACGATGTGCAGCGCGGCCGCGGAGCTCGCGGCACGCGCCGGATCGGACGAGAGCGCGCCGGCGACCAGCTCGTAGCGGTCGTCGAGGCGTGCGGCGATGCGGTGCACGGCGCCGATGAAGCCGCCGGCGCCGCCGCCGACCATGCCGAGACGCAGGCGAGGACGGGTCATCGCGTGCCCCTCACAGGCCGAGCAGGCGGCGATTGGCCGCTTGGTCGGTGCCGACACCAGCGAAATCGTCGAAGGCGCGGCCGGTGACCGGGATGATGTGCCGGCGCACGAACGCCGCACCCTCGCGCGCGCCGACCTGCGCGTCCTTCAGGCAGCACTCCCACTCGACCACCGCCCAGCCGTCGAAGTCGTACTGCGCGAGCCTGGAGAAGATGGCGCCGAAATTGATCTGCCCGTCGCCCAGCGAGCGGAAGCGGCCGGCGCGGTCGATCCAGTCCCGGTAGCCGCCATAGACGCCCTGGCGCGGGCTCGGCACGTGCTCGGCGTCCTTGACGTGGAACATGCGGATGCGCTGGTGGTAGACGTCGATGAAGCCGAGATAGTCCATGAACTGCAGCAGGAAGTGGCTCGGATCGTAGAGGATGCTGCAGCGCGGATGGCCGCCGACGCGCTCGAGGAAGCGCTCGAAGGTCACCCCGTCATGCAGGTCCTCGCCGGGGTGCAGCTCGTAGCACAGATCGACGCCGGCCTCCTCGAAGCCGTCCAGGATCGGGCGCCAGCGTCGCGCCAGCTCGTCGAACGCCTCGTCGACCAGTCCCGGCGGCCGTTGCGGGAACGGGTACAGGAACGGCCAGGCGAGCGCGCCGGAGAAGGTGGCGTGCGCGGTCAGGCCGAGCCGCCGCGAGGCGCGCGCGGCGAGATGCAGCTGCCGCACCGCCCACTCCTGCCGCGCCGCAGGATCGCCGTGCAGCGCGGCCGGGGCGAAGCCGTCCAGCATGCGGTCATACGTCGGGTGTGCGGCGACGAGCTGGCCCTGCAGGTGGGTCGAGAGCTCGGTCAGCGCGAGCCCCGCTTCCGCCAGGACGCCGCGCACCGTGTCGCAGTAGGCGTCGCTCTCGGCGGCGCGCGCGAGGTCGAACAGCCGCGCGTCCCACGAGGGGATCTGCACGCCCTCGAACCCGGCCTCTCGCGCCCAGTGGGCGATGGTCGCCAGGTTGTCGAACGGCGCCTGGTCCGCGGCGAACTGGGCCAGGAACAGGGCCGGTCCCTTCAGTGTCTTCATGAGATGTCCTCGTCTCCGTGGTCGGTCATGCGGATGGCCAGACGGCCTGCGAGAACACGCCGCCGTCGACCCAGATGGTCTGTCCGGTGATGAAGGAGGCGGCCGGCGTGGTCAGGAACAGCACCGGCCCGGCGATGTCCTGCGGCGTGCCGATCCGACGCAGCGGCGTGATCCTCGACCAGCTCGCGGCGTAGTCGCCGATCTCGCCGACGGTGCGTTCGACGGCGATGGCACCGGGTGCGACGCAGTTCACCCGTATGCCGTGCGGCCCGAGCTCCACCGCCGCGACCTTGGTGAGCTGCTCGATCCCGCCCTTCGACGCGGTGTAGTCGACCAGGTTCGGGAAGGCGAGCTTGTTGCAGCCGGAACCGATGTTGACGATCGCGCCCCGCTTGCCGCGCTCGATCATCAGCGCGCTCGCCTGCTTGGTGTTGAGGAAGCACCCCTTCAGGTTGGTCCGGATGACGCGGTCCCAGTCCTGCTCGGATAGATCGAGCAGCGGCGACCAGGTCTGCACGCCGGCGTTGTTGACCAGCACGTCGGGTGCGTCGCCGAACCAGTCGGTCGTCGCCTCGTAGAAGCGGCGAACCTCCGAGGCGACGCCGGCGTCGCAGTGCATCGCGTGCACCCGTGCTCCCGCTTGTTCGAGTTCCGCCACGAGCGCCTGCGCCGCGTCGTGCGACGAGAGATGGCTGAAGGCGACGGCGAAGCCGGCCTGCGCGAAGGCCTCGACCAGGTGCCGGCCGATCCCGCTGCTTCCGCCGGTGACGACGGCGAGCCTGCTCATCAGGCGACCTCCCCTGTCGGATCCGTGACGGCCGAGCCGATGCTGCCGCCGGATCGCGAGCCCGGCAAATCTGGCAGAACCTCGCCCTCTGCTGCTAGAGCATGAACGGCTCGATCGAGGCGAAATGCGCCGCCTCGAGCCTGCGCCTGCCGCGGCCGCGGCCGGTTCGGAGGAACCATGCAGGACTTCGCCGGGAAGGTGGCGCTGGTGACCGGGACGAGCGGGATCGGGCGGGCGACCGCGATCCGCTTGGCCGAGGGTGGCGCGCGCGTCATGGCGCTCGGGATCGACGGGGAGGCCAACGCCGCGCTGGCACGCGCCGCCGCGTCGGCGGATCTGGCTATCCTGACCCGGGAGGCGGACGTGGCGCTGCCCGGTGCGGTGCAGGCCGCCGTCGCCGGGACGGTCGCGGCGTTCGGCGGCCTCGACATCATCGTCAACGCCGCGGCGATCCACCCCTACGGCGACGCGGTCGCGACATCGCCGGAGCTGTTCTCGCGCTGCCTCGCGGTCAATGTCGGCTCGATGCACCTGACCGCGCTGTACGGCGTGCCCGAGATGCGGCGTCGCGGCGGCGGGGTCATCGTCAGCCTCTGCAGCGTCCAGGGCTTCGCCTGCCAGGCGGGAGTCGCCGCCTACGTCGCCTCCAAGGGCGCGATCCACGCGCTCACCCGCGCCATGGCGATCGATTTCGCGCCGGACCGGATTAGGGTCGTCTCGGTCAGCCCCGGCTCCGTCCGCACGCCGATCCTGGCCCTGGCGGCGCGCGCCTTCGATGGCCCGGACGCCGACCTCGACGCCGCCTTCGTCCGCTTCGGCGCGGCGCATCCGCTCGGCCGCATCGGCGAGCCCGAGGAGGTCGCGGCCCTCATCGCCTTCCTCGCCTCGGACCAGGCCGGCTTCATCACCGGCTCGGATCACCGAATCGATGGCGGGCTGACCGCGGGGCTCGGCGTGCGTTGAGGCGACCGGGGCGGATATCCGAGCCAGAGGGGAGAGAAGCAGCATGAGCACATCGACCGGAACAGCGGCGGCGGCATCGAGCCTGCCCGTGGTGGGGCGGCTCGTCGGCCGCACGGCGCTGGTCACGGCGGCGGCGCAGGGGATCGGCAGGGCAACCGCGTGGCGCCTCGCCGAGGAAGGCGCCACGGTGATCGCGGTCGACATCAACGCGGCGAAGCTGGCCGAGCTGGCGCATGACCGCATCACACGCTGCGTCCTCGACGCGTCCGACCCGGCGCGGATCCAGGCGGCGCTCGCTCCGTGGGCAAGGTTCGACATCGTCGTGAACTGCGTCGGCTGGGTGCATCACGGCTCGATCCTGGACGCCGATGCCGAAGCCTGGCAGCGCTCCTTCAGCCTCAACGTCGATTCGATCTACCACGTCGTGCGCGCCACGCTGCCGGCCATGCTGTCGGCGGGCCATGGCAGCATCATCAACATCGCCTCGATCGCCTCCTCGATCCGGGGCTTCCCGAACCGGGCAGCATACGGTGCCACCAAGGGTGCCGTGATCGGGCTCACCAAGGCGATCGCCGCCGACCATGTCGGCCAGGGCATACGCTGCAACTGCATCTGTCCCGGCACCGTGGCCTCGCCGTCGCTGGAGGAGCGGATCGCGGCCTTCGACGACCCGGTCGCGGCGCGCGCCAACTTCATCGCCCGCCCGCCGATCGGCCCGCTCGGCCCGCCCGACGAGGTGGCGGCACTCGCGGCCTACCTCGCCGCCGACGATAGCAGCTTCATGACCGGAAGCGCCGTCGTACTCGACGGCGGCGCCAGCAACTGACGGCGCCTCCCGCTATCGAGGAGGAGCAGGCAAGGGCGTCGCCCTTGACCCACTGGGGCCGGCGGCCCCAGACCCCGATTTATAAAATAACGGATTTCAAAGGCTTTGCCTTTGATGGGGTCAAGGGGCAAAGCCCCTTGCCTATCTCCGACGCTTCGTCCGTTTCTCAGCAGCTTGCCGACCAGTTGTTCAGATCCGCGAGGCAATCCGTCGCATCACCGCGTACAGCACCACGCTGCCGACCACCACGGCGGCCAGACCCAGCACCTCGCCGCGCGGCGCCACGCAGACCAGCAGCGCCATCGCCGCCATCCCGCACCCCGCGGCGACGGGAAGGGCGGCGAAGCTGATCGG
>CAXTOE010000067.1:5742-10449 GCA_964245685.1 uncultured Acetobacteraceae bacterium
CCAGCGTGGAGGTGCCGCGTCGATGCAGCACCCACGAGGCCCCGCAGGCGAGGAAATACAGCCCCACCGTGTTGAGCGTGGAGGCCACCACCAGCCCGGTGAAACTGCCGGAGAGCGCCAGCGCCGCGGCAATGCCGGCATGGGTCAGGATGGCGACGTCCGGCGCATGCGTGGTCGGGTTCGCCCTCCCCAGGATGCGCGGCAGCAGCCCGTCGCGCGCGAAGGCGAACAGGATGCGCGGCGCGCCCAGGATGTCGCTTCCCATCCAACCCAGCATCGACAAGCCGGCGCCCGCCACCAGCACCGCGCGCGCCAGCGGACCCAGGCGTGCCGCCGCGGCCACCAGCGGTGCGGCCTGGCTGCCCAGGCTGGCTCCTAGCAGGTGTTGCGCCACCAGCTGGATCGCCACGTACAGCAGCAGCACGAAGCCCATGGCGCCGAATACGGCGCGCGGCACGCTGCGATGCCCCTCCGTCACCTCGCCGCTGGCCGCCAGCGGCGTCTCCATGCCGCTGAACGCGAACACGCCGAGGATCACTGCGCCGGCCAGTCCCGAGGCGGGAGGTGGTGGCAGCGGCGCGGGAGCGGCCAGCCAGCCGCCTGCCAGCACCGCCGCACCCACCGCGACGAACAGCAGCAGCGGCACCAGCTTCAGCAGCGTGACGGCGGAGACCATCCAGGCGGCCTCGCGCACGCCGCGCAGGTTGACGAGCGCGATCACGCCGATCGAGAGCAGGATCACCAGGGCACGGCCCCATCCCTGCGACAGCGCCGGCAGCACCGTGCCGACCGTCGCGGCCAGCGCGCTGGCGATGCCGCCGCAGGCGAGCACGCTGGCCATCCAGGTCAACATGCCGCAGACGAAGCCGGTCAGCGGGCCGAAGGCGAACGTGACCGTGCCGTAGACGCCGCCACTGGTCGGCAACCGGCTGCCGGCCTCGGCGAAGCACACCACGACGAAGCTCATCGCAATGCCGCACACCAGGTAGGCGAGGGGAGCACGCGTGCCGGCCGCCAGCGCCATCGCCGCCGGCAGGGTGAAGATGCCGGCGCCGACCACGCCGTTGACCACCGCGGCCGCCATCGCCCACGGGCCGATGTGCCGCCGCAGCACGGCGTCGCGTCCCATCGCTTGGCTCATGCTGGCGAGGCTAGACGATGTGCGGCGGCGGCGCGATACGCCGGCACGCGGTCCGGATGCTCAGGAACCCGAGCTCAGCCGGTCTTCGCCGCCAGTACGTCGAGCCTGCTGATCTCGGCCGGCCGTGCCAGAAGCGCGTTCGACCGCTTCAGCAGCAGGGAGGCTCCCTTTCCCGCCAGATGCGCCCTGCGGCCGGATTCGGCCGGGAAGGTCTCGAAGATGCCGAATACCGAGCGGCTGAAGCGTACGCCGAACCAGGGTCTGGTGCCGGACTCCCTCTGCACGCTGGACAGGATGTCGAGGAGCAGCGTCTCCACCTCGGCTTCCTTGCCCGGCTTGGCTTCCAGGCGGATATGCAGCGCCTTCGGACCGGCGCCTCCCTTGCGGCCGCGTATGCGCGCCCGACGATGCGGCAGGCTCGCCACCAACGCCCGCACCACCAGGCCGGCGCCGAGGGCGGCGATGCCGGTCATCACCGGACGCAGCACCGCCTGGGTATAGAGGCTGGTGCGCATCACGCGGCCTTCGTAGTTGCCGCGCTCGATCAGGCTCTCGGTCGGACCGTCGAGGCCGCTGCCGTCGCGCGGCCGGCTCGCCGGGCGGCCACTCGGCGTGCCCGGGATGATCGCGGCCTCCATCAGCCGGTCAGTGAGGCCGGGCGCGATGCGTCCGGCCGCGGCCATCATCCTGGCGCCGCCGCCGACGAACACCTCGCGCACCGGATGTACCGCCGCGTGCAGGATCGCGTGCGCCACCGCCTCCGGCGCGTAGACCGGCGGGACGTGGTGCGGCTCGGAGGGCAGGTAGTTCTTGGCGTTGACGGTGAACGGCGTGTCGATCTGGCCGGGCTTGATCAGGGTGACCGAGATCGGCGCGCCTTCCTCCTCAAGCTCCATGCGCAGCGCCTCGGTGAAGCTCTTCACCGCCGCCTTTCCTGCGCAGTAGATCCCCTGCAGCGGCACTGCGCGCTCCGAGACCTCGCTGCCGAGATTGATGATCGCGCCGCCGCCGCGCACACGCAGGTGCCGCAGCGCCTCGCGGGAGCCGTAGATCTGGCCCCACAGGTTGGTCTCGAACGAGCGACGCATGTCGGCGACCGACACCTCCTCCATGCGACCGTAGACGCCGATGCCGGCATCGTTGATCCAGGTGTCGAAGCCGCCGAAGGTGCCGATCGCCTTCTGCGCGATCAGGCCGACTTGGTCCTCCTGCCCGACATCCGCCACGACGTAGGTGGCCCGGCCGCCGCGTCGCTCGATCTCCTCGGCGAGATGGCGGAGCGCGGTTTCGCTGCGCGCGGCCAGCACCAGGGCGGCGCCCTGGTCGGCCGCGAGACGCGCGGTCGCCAGGCCGATGCCGGAAGACGCGCCGGTGATCACCATCACCTGCTCGCGCAGCGGCCTGAGGATGATCTTCATCGCGGTCCTCCGGTAGCGTGCCGCACTAGGCCAGGTTGAACACCACCTTGACGCAGCCATCCTTCTTGTCGCGAAAGGTCTTGTACAGGTCAGGACCGTCGGCGAGGTTGGTGCTGCGGTGCGTGATCAGGAAGGTGGGGTCGATCGTGCCATCCTGGATCAGCTTGGTCAGGTCCTCGAGGTAGCGCTTCACGTGGGTCTGGCCGCTGCGCATGGTCAGCCCCTTCTGCACGATGGAGCCCATGTTGACCGGTGCCGGGCCGCCATAGACGCCGGGCACCGAGATGACGCCGCTCGGGCGTACGCAGGTGATCATCTCGGTCAGCGCGTAGGGCCGCGCGGTGCTGGTCAGCTTCTCCTGGATCGTGCTCAGGATCCCGGTGGCGCCGTGACCGGCGACCGCCTCCATGCCGACGCAGTCGACGACGGCATCGGGGCCTTCCCCGTGGGTGATCTCCTTCAGCCGCTCGAGCACGTCCTCCTTGGTGAAGTCGATCACGTCGGTGGCGCCCGCCTGACGCGCCAGCGCCATGCGTTCCGGAACGTCCTCGATCGCGACGATGCGGGCGGCACCCATGACCGCCGCCGACTTGATCGCGAACAGGCCGACCGGGCCTGCACCCCAGATCGCCACCGTCTCGCCGCCCTTGAGGTCGCAGTAGGCCATCGCCTGCCAGCCGGTCGGCAGGATGTCGCTGAGGAACAGCGCCTGCTCGTCGGTCATGCCCTCCGGCACCTTCATCGGACCCACGTCGGCCATCGGCACCCGCACGTACTCGGCCTGGCCACCGGAATAACCGCCCGTGATGTGCGAGTAGCCGAACAGCCCGGCGGTCGGGTAGCCGAACATCTTGGCCGCCATCTCGCCGTTGCGGTTGCTGCGCTGGCACGACGCCCAGTTGCCCATCTTGCACTGCACGCACTGGCCGCAGTTGATGTTGAAGGGCACCACGATTCGGTCGCCCTTCTTCAGCGGATGTTCCGACGAGCCGACCTCGACCACCTCGCCCATGAACTCGTGCCCGAGTATGTCGCCACTCTCCATGGTCGGCATCTGGCCGTCCATCAGGTGGAGGTCGGAGCCGCAGATGGCGCAGCTGGTCACCTTGAGGATGACGTCGCGCGAATCCTCGATCGCGGGATCGGGCACAGTATCGCAGCGGATGTCGCCCCTGCCGTGCCAGCATAGTGCCCGCATGTGTCCGCTCCTGCCGAGTGTGTTGTCTGCCAACGCGAGCAGGTGCACTCGGTTAGGAGCTGCGGGCGCGATATACTGCTTTGTGTTCGTATCCCTGGTCAGGCCCGCCCGCGGCGGCTCAGGATCGGTCGCGACGTCCGAAGCGCTTGACCTGGCTGTCGGCGTCCCGCTGCATCTTTTCGGCGGTGTCGATGTCGCCGGCACGCTGCCAGGCGCTCGCCACGTTCTGCAGGAACACGGCGCGGGCCGCGAGTCCGGTCGAGCTGTAGATGGCGGGAGGCGGCCCTTCCAGGAAGTCGGGAATGCGGATCGCTCTTCGATGACTCATGTGGATCTCTCCGCTCATGAAAACGAGGCAAAGAGATCATACCAAAACAAGTGCGGGCATCCAACAAGATGATGACGCCGAAGCATAGGACCGGCCGATTATTCTCCACCGCGTTGCTGTTGTACCGAAGCTCCGCTGATTGTTTCGATTTGCAAGACTTCTTGGAGCCCGTTGATTACGCAGTATTCGGAGCCTCCTTCCCGCACCGCGTATCGACCATGCCGCTCAGCGCCGTGGTCAACGACAGGCTGCAAAGCTTTGTCGTTGCTCGACCCAGGAGCCGAGCTGGTTCAGTGGGCCGCTCGGCCTAGTCCGGCGCCACGACGGTCCCGTCGGCGCTGTCGCCGGCGGCATGTAGGCAGAGTCCCAGGGAGATCGCCCCCGGATCCGCGTGGCCCCTGCTGCGCTCCGCCAGCGGCCTGGCGCGGCCGAGTCGCGGCGAGAGATCCGCGGTCGCCGCGGCCGCGCTCGATGCCGCCTCCGCGGCCGCCCGCCATGCCGCGCCGAGCGGGGCACCCTGCTCGACCATGCGCCGCAGCGTCGTCGCGAACGGCTCGAGCACGTCGACCAGGGTCTTGTCTCCCGGCCGGGCGCCGCCCAGCCGCGTCACCCCGTCCAGGGC
>CAXTOE010000068.1:0-9099 GCA_964245685.1 uncultured Acetobacteraceae bacterium
CCGCCCTCGATCAGGGGCAGAACCTCGGCTCCACCCATCCTGATCGCGTTGATCGTCTTCATCACTCTCGCGTTCGCTCCGCCTCGCTGCGGCCGTTCCCGGTTCCTTGTCCCCAAGCGCTTGAGAACTTGAGGTCATTGCTCCGGCGCCGCATCAAGGGAGCCGACGGGCCGACTTGTTCGGTTACAGATCGTGATGCAGGACCGATCTCACAAGATCGGGCCTAGTCCAAAAAACCTCACTCCACCGCGTCCACCTCGACCCGGCGCTCGCGGCCGCCCTTGCCGCCGACGCTGTCGCTAATGTCAGCGCCGGTGGCCTGGTCCACGACGCGCATCGACAGCTTCACCTTGCCGCGATCGTCGAAGCCCAGCACCTTCACCTTCACGCTGTCGCCCTGGGCGACCACGTCGGCGGTCTTGGCGACACGGCCCTGCGCCAGCTCGCTGATATGCACGAGGCCGTCGCGGGCACCGAGGAAGTTCACGAAGGCGCCGAAATCCGCCACCTTGACGACCTTGCCGTTGTAGATCACGCCGATCTCCGGCTCGGCGACGATGCCGCGTATGCGGTCGATCGCGCGCTGCGCCTGCTCGTCGGAGCTGGCGGCGATCTTCACCGTGCCATCGTCGTTGATGTCGATCTTGCAGCCCGTGGTCTCGACGATCTCGCGTATCACCTTGCCGCCGGTGCCGATGATGTCGCGCAGCTTCTCCTTCGGCACGGTGATCACGGTGATCTTCGGCGCCGTCGCCGACACGCCGGCACGTCCCTGGGTGAGTGCCTTCGCCATCTCGCCGAGGATGTGCAGACGGCCTTCCCGCGCCTGCTCGAGCGCGATCTTCATGATCTCCGGCGTGATCGAGGTGATCTTGATATCCATCTGCAGCGAGGTCACCCCCTGCTCGGTGCCGGCGACCTTGAAGTCCATGTCGCCGAGATGGTCCTCGTCGCCGAGGATGTCGGAGAGCACCGCGTAGCCGCGATCCTCCTTGATCAGCCCCATGGCGATGCCGGCGACGGCGCGCTTCAGCGGCACGCCGGCATCCATCAGCGACAGCGATGTGCCGCAGACGGTCGCCATCGAGGACGAGCCGTTGCTCTCGGTGATCTCGCTGACCACGCGCAGCGTGTAGGGGAAGGCCTCCTTGCCGGGCAGCAACGGGTGCACCGCGCGCCAGGCGAGCTTGCCGTGGCCGATCTCGCGTCGGCCCGGCGAGCCCATGCGTCCGGCCTCGCCCACCGAATACGGCGGGAAATTGTAGTGCAGCATGAAGTTCGAGCGGTACTCGCCCTCCAGCGCGTCGATCACCTGCTCGTCCTGGCCGGTGCCGAGCGTGGTCACCACCAGCGCCTGGGTCTCGCCGCGGGTGAACAGCGCCGAGCCGTGCGCGCGCGGCAGGATGCCGACCTCGGCCACGATCGGCCGCACGGTGCGCAGGTCGCGCCCGTCGATGCGCAGGCCGGTCTCGAGCACGGCGCCGCGCACGATGTCGGCCTCCAGCGCCTTGAGCAGCGGCTTGGCGCGCTCGGCGTCGAGCCCCTCGGCCTTCAGCGCCTCGGTGACCTGCTTCTTGGCCACACCGACCTGCTCATAACGGGCCTGCTTGACCCGCTCCTTGTAGGCCTCGGCGATGCCGGCGCGGCCCAGTGCCTCGACGCGCGCCTTCAGCGCCGCCTCCTCCTCGGAGGGCTCGGACAGCGTCCAGGGCGCCTTGGCGGCATGCTCGGCGAGCGCGATGATCGCCGCGATCACCGGCTGGAACGCGGCGTGGCCGAAGGTCACGGCACCGAGCATCACCTCCTCGGTGAGCTCCGACGCCTCGCTCTCGACCATCAGAACGCCCTCGCCGGTGCCGGCGAGCACCAAGTCGAGGGCACTCTGCTTGACCTGATCGAGCGTCGGGTTGAGCACGTACTCGCCGTCGACGTAGCCGACGCGGCAGCCGGCGATCGGCCCGAAGAACGGGATGCCCGACAGGGTCAGCGCCGCCGAGCAGCCGATCATGGCGACGATGGCTGGATCGTTCTCCAGATCGTGGCTGAGCACGGTCGCGACGACCTGCACCTCGTTGCGGAAATTCTCCGGGAACAGCGGCCGGATCGGCCGATCGATCAGGCGCGAGTTGAGGATCTCGGCCTCCGACGGGCGTCCCTCGCGCTTGAAGAAGCCGCCCGGGATCTTGCCGGCGGCGAACGCCTTCTCCTGGTAGTTCACGGTCAGCGGGAAGAAATCCTGCCCCGGCTTGACGTTGTGCACGCCGACGGCGGTGCAGAGCACGATGGTGTCGCCGTAGGAGACCATGACGGCGCCGTCGGCCTGGCGCGCGATCTTGCCGGTCTCCAGGACCAGCGTGCGGCCGCCCCACTCAATTTCCTTGCGATAGAAGTCGAACATTGCGTTCTCCCGTTCCTGTGCCCGATCGGGCGTGTGTGGGCAGGCGGGGCCGCGCGGATACAGCGTCTCGGACGGCATGGAGCGGCACTCTGCGGAGTACTCCATGTGGCCTGAAACGCCGGCCGGTCGCCCCCTGCTTGAAGAGGTGTCCCCCTGCTCGATGAGGTGGGGAGCACCCGCGGTGGGCGCTCCCCGTCGATGGTTGATCGCTCTAGCGGCGCAGGCCCAGACGGCCGATCAGGGTCTCGTAGCGGCCCTGGTCCTTGCGCTTGAGATAGTCCAGCAGCCGTCGGCGACGGCCGACGAGCATCAGCAGACCGCGACGCGAGTGGAAATCCTTCGCGTGCGTCTTGAGATGCTCGGTGAGGTTGCCGATCCGCTCGCTGAGCAGGGCGACCTGCACTTCGGGCGAGCCGGTATCGGTGGCGGCAGTGGCGTAATCGCCGATGAGCGCCGTACGGCGCTCGGCTGTGATCGACATCGTGATACTCCGCGGGAACAGGGTTACAGCAGGCGCTCGGGCCGCAGCCACCCGTCCTCGAGTCGGCAGAGCCCGATCACGCGCCCCCCGTCCATGACCCGCGCGATACCCCCTGCGGGGTCCGCGTCGCCAGGGATCCGACCCATCAGCGTCACCAGGCTGAGCGCCTGGCCATGCGAGAGGATTTCCGCTTCGGGTCCGGTCAGGGCCAGCGCCGGGATGTCGGCCAGCGCGGTCGCGACCGGACGCAGGAGCGCCGGTGAGGCGGGCGCGTTGTCCACCCCCTCGAGGATTTTGTCCAGGGAAATCGCGTCCTCGATCCGGAACGGTCCCACCCGCAGCCGACGCAGCGACGCGACGTGGCCGACCGTGCCGCAGGCGCGGGCGAGGTCGCGGGCCAGGCTGCGCATGTACACGCCCTTGCCGGACTGCACCACGAACAGCGCGGTGTCCGGGTCCAGGCGCTCGACCAGCTCGAAGCGGTCGATGCGCGCCGGCCGCGATGCCAGCACCGGCGGCCGCCCCTCGCGCGCCATGTCGTAGGCACGCTCGCCGGCGACCTTGATCGCCGAGAACACCGGCGGCACCTGCATGATGTCGCCGCGGAACGCCGGCAGGGCCGCGTCGATGGCCGCGTCCCCTGGGCGCGCCTCGGAGCTCTCCACCACCTGGCCGTCGGCGTCGTCGGTATCGCGCGCGGTGCCGAAGCGCAGGGTGAAGTGGTACAGTTTCGTACCGTCCATGATGTACGGCACGGTCTTGGTCGCCGACCCGAAGGCGACCGGCAGCAGCCCCGTCGCCAGCGGATCGAGGGTGCCGCCGTGGCCCGCCTTCTGGGCGTCGAAGCCGCGCCGCACCCGGTTGACCACGTCGGTACTGGTCAGGCCGCTCGGCTTGTCGACGATGAGCCAGCCATCGAGAGCGCGCCCGCGCTTGCGTCGCATCGGGGAGACCTCAGGCCGTGGAAGGGCTGCGTGTATGCGCGGCCTCGCGGCAAGGCAAGGGGCTGCCACGGCCCGGAACCCGGGTGCCGCGTGCGTCGCTGTCGCTGCATCATCCCGATGGAGCGGACCGACATGGACACCCTGCTGATCGCCTCGTCACCGGTCGAGATCGAGGCGAAGTCGGAGGCGGCCGGCCTGCCGGCTCCGGCGCACGACATCGCACTCGCCCTGTTCCACGAGCTCACCGACCGGCTCGGCCAGGCGGCGCGTCGGCTGCCCGAGGCCGATACCAGCTGGCCGACCCTGCGCTTCTACTTCGGGGGCAGCGACAGCGAGGCGATGGCGGCACTGCTCGACGGGCTGCGCCAGCGGGCGGACTTCGTCGAGGTCGCGGACGGCGCCGCCGCACCGCCGGCGCCCGCCGGGCTGTTCGTCCGACGCAGCCGCGAGCACTTCACCGGGGTGCTGATACGGCACGAGAGCCATGACGGCCTGCCCTCGCCCGCCTGACACGCCCGCCGGGAGTCATCGCTCCAGTTCCGCAAGGACCTGCCGCTCGATGCCACGCAGCTCGTCCAGCGTATCGGAGATGGCAGCGCTCATCGCGCACAGCTTGCCGATCCGCTCCCGCACGGAGCGCAGCAGGGCGCGGTTCTGTTCGTCGTGCCTCGGATCGACGTCGTACAGGTCGAGGAACTGCTTGATGTCGCGCAGGGTGAAGCCGAGCCGCTTGCCGCGCAGGATCAGCTTCATCCGGGCGCGGTCGCGATTGGTGTAGATCCGCGTGGCACCCGAGCGGGACGGGCTCAGCAGCCCCTTGTCCTCGTAGAACCGGATCGCGCGCGCGGTGACCTCGAGCTCCGCGGCCAGCTCCGTCACCGTATAGCGACGCTGCCGAGCATCGTCGCCCGCGGAGTCGGGCCTCGTCGCATCGGACAAGGTGGCGCCGCCGTCGCGCCGTCCGCTGGCGCGCATCCCCATCGCGGCTAGAACTGCAGGCGGGTGCCGAGTGCCAGGATCAGGCCGCTCGCATCCACCTTGCCCTGCAGCTGCACCGGGATCGCCACCGGCGTGCCGCCATAGGCGGTGGCGTCGCGGTCGATATGCGCCGAGCCGGCGTCGATGTAGGAGGCGCCGAAATCGACGGTGAAGCGCTGCGTCACCTTCACCGAGGTGCCGAGCGCCAGCAGCACGCGATCCGCATCCGGCACGCGCAGCTCTCGTCCGATATCCGGCGTCGGCGTGGGGTCGTACTGCACACCGGCGCGCAGGATCCAGTCCGGCGTCACCGCGTAGTCGAGGCCGAACGCCTCGCTGGTGACGTCGTGGTACTTCTCGCTGGTCACGCTGCTGAGCGGCTGGGTGATGTCGACCTCGTTGAACACGCTCCAGCCGGTATGGACGACCTCCGCGTCCAGCGTCAGCCGCGGCGTGGCGCGATAGCGAAGGCCGAAGGTCGCGGCCCAAGGGGTGGTGAAGTTCGCCCGCGCGCCGCGCGAGTAGAAGTCCTGGCCGCCCAGGAAGCCGGTCAGGCCGGACACGTCGAGGTCGCCGCTCAGCGCGTGCCGGATGCGCGACCGGTAGGCGGCACCGAACGTCAGGCGATTATCCAGCAGATGCAGCTGCAGCCCGAGATTGTAGCCGACGTTCCAGCCATCGACGTGCAGGTTCTCCAGCCCGTCCGGCTGTCCGGCACCGAGATTGGGCAGCGCAGAGCTCAGCACCGCGAGCGTATGCTCGATGTTGGGACCGCCGCCGAGCCCGAGCCAGCGGAACGGACGCCAGGCGAGGGTCGGCTGGGCGTCGACGGTCTGCAGCCTCGAGGTGAGCGCGTCGTAGCGTGCCCAGCTGGTCGAGTCGTACTTGGTCGAGAAGCTGAACGGCGAGGTGAGCGCGATGCCGATCGACCAGTCGTCGTTCAGCCGCCAGGCGGCGCCGCCGCTCGGCAGCACCCCGTCGGAAACCGGCCCGGAGGTCCTGGCGTCGCCGCCGACCGGGCCGATCTGGCCGAAACGGTCGATGGTCGAGCCGGCGTCCTTGGCCGCCGACCAGATCACGATGCCGGTCAGGTTCGCATCGATCTCGGAATGGTCCAGTCCCGCGATCGAAGCCGGATCCCACCACAGCGAATCCGGACCCTGGTCGGCCGCCTCGCCCGAATAGGCGCGCCCGGTGCCGCGGGCGGACTGGTCCTGCAGGTAGAAGCTGGCGGCCCTGGCGGCGCAGGGAAGGAGCAGCACCGACACGGCCGGGAACAGCATCAACATCAACGGCAACGCGCGCCGCGTATCCTGCATCGACGTCGCCCGTTAGGCTGATCTCCCTATCGACTACCTCCGAAACGAGAATAGCGTCAAGCGCCGCGGCGGTCGGGCTCGCCGGTCGAGGATCCACGCGCGGAGCATGACCGCCGCGTCGGCGCGGGACCGGCCGCACGAGCCGCGCGCCTTGCCGCTGAGCATCAAATCAGGCAAGCAGGCGCCGACGTTTCTCGACCAAGCCGACCCCCTCGGGAGCTGCGCGCGCGATGCCGACACTGCAGAATCTGACCGAACGAGTACGCGAGGTCGCATCCGCACGCCTCGGCGGGAGCCGCCCGGTGACGCTCGACCTGGGCGAGACCGGCATCATCCACATCGACGGCGATACGGTGGAGAACACGGACGCGCTGTCCGAGTGCCGGGTCTCGCTCTCCGACCAGGATCTCGAGGCGCTGATCGAGGGGCAACTCGATCCGACCACCGCCTACATGACCGGCCAGCTCCGTGTGGAGGGCGACATGAACCTCGCCCTGCAGCTGGCACAGGCGCTGCGCGGTCCATGAGCGCACACGAAGCCGAGGGCGTGCCAGCGGGCTTCGTGCGGTTCCCGGTCGCCGGCGGCTTCGACGAGACCTGCGGCCCGCTCTGGATCAAGGCCGAGGGCGACAGGCTGGTCGGCGGCTTCCGCGTCGAGGACCGGCACTGCAACCCGCTCGGCATCTGCCACGGCGGCAGGCTGGCCACCTTCTGCGACGTGCACATGGCGATCGCGGCGCAGTTCGCGAACGACTTCGCGACCCTCATCCTCCCCACCATCAGCCTGTCGCTGGACTATCTCGGTCCGACCGCGAACGGATCCTGGGTCGAGGCACGCCCCGAGATCGCCAAGGTCACGCGGGGCATGGTGTTCGTGAGCGAGCTGGTCATGGCGGACGGTGAGCCCGTCGTGCGCGCCCACGGCATCTTCAAGAGGCCGTCGGCGGACATGACCGCCGGCGCATCGGCGCGGAGCACCGGCGCCATGCTGCGCGGCCTGCTGGGCCACGGCGCGGCCTCGTCCTGACCCGGTCCGCGTCGGAGCCGACAACCGACATGCATATCGTTTCGACTACGATATCATACAAAGTTGCACGATTCTTGAGCATTTAATGCACATGAGCTATGCACATGCGATCATGGACCGGCGTCCCGCGGCCTCCTAGAGATCCGCTCCCTCGGGCGGACTGATCCGCCCGGATCATCGTGGACCAGAACATGCAGACCAGGATTCCCGCGCTGCGGACCCGCGACATGACGTCGATCGCGGCCAACTGCGCCGCCTTCGCCATCTCCGCTTTCCTCGCCGGAGGTGCCTGGCTGCTGATGCGCTGAGTCCGGTCCCGCATCGGGCGGGGCCGTTCGTCCTCAGGCGCTGTTCGGTCCGCCGGCGGGGGTCAGGCCGACGCCGTCCGGGACCGGCCGGATCAGTTCGGGCCCGTCGTTGCGAACGCTGTTGACCGCGCGCGGCACCGGCCAGGTCCGCAGCGTACCGGGCGGCGCGGGTCGCACCAGCGGACGTGCCTGATCCGCATCCTCCCCGAGCCACGCCGCCCAGCCGGACTGCTCCAGGACCAGCGGCATCCGCTCGTGCAGCCCGGCCATGTCCGCGTTCGCGGCGGTCGTGACGATCGCGTAGCTGCGCAGCACGGCGCCGTCCGGCCCGGTCCAGCTTTCCCACAGCCCGCCGAACGCCAGCGGTCGATCGTCCCGCCGGCCGATCGCGAAGGGCTGCTTGCCGTCGGGTTCGGCCCGCCACTCGTAGAACAGGTCGGCCGGCACGATGCAGCGGCGACGCGCCATCGCGCCCCGGAACATGCCGGAGCTCGAGACCGTCTCGCCGCGGGCGTTGATCGGCCGCCGTGCGGCCTTCAGCTCCTTGGTGAAGTGCGGCACCAGGCCCCAGCTCAGCAGGTCGAGGCAGCGCTCGCCTTCCGGGTGGCGGCGGATCACCGGCCTGCGGCTGGTCGGCGCCACGTTCCAGCTCGGCTCGAAGTTGGGCAGCGAGCCGGTGATCCCGAACAGCAGGGCGAGGTCGACGGGAGGCAGGATCGAGACGTAGCGGCCGCACATGCGGCGACCGTGGCGGCTGGGGAGGACGGAGTCCAGTCTCGCCGCGCGAGACCGCGGCCTTGACCGGCCGATGCCCGTCTCTTCAAGTGCGGGCTCCATGGCGCAGAGGGGCTGATCGAGTGGCAGGTCTGGGACGATGGTTCTGCTGTGCGGCGATCGCGGTCGCGACCACCGCCGCCGCGGATCGGCCGGCGCACCTCTTCCACGCCGTCGCGATCGCGCCGGACGGACGGCACGTCGCCAGCATCGACAGCGACGACGTCCCCGGCGGCGACGATCAGCCGCCGCGGCAGCTGTTCATCCGCACGCCAGACGGCAGTGCGCGAGCGGTCCGGCTGCCCTGTGGCGGCGGTGCGGACTGCGTGCCGTCGTCGCCGAGCTGGAACCGCGACGGCACCCGGCTCGCCTTCGTTGTGAGCTCGGGCAAGACCGCTGCGATCTACGCGGTCGGCGCGGATGGCGGCGCGCCGCGCCTGCTGACACGCTTCGCGGGAGCGCTCGGCACCCTGCGCTACGGTCCGGACGATGCCCTCGCGGTGCTGGCGACGGCGCATCCGCACAAGAAGACCGGCGCCGTGGAAGCGGCCGCGCCGATGGCCGGCGAGATCGGCCGCGAGACCGACGAGCAGCGCATCGCGGTGCTGCGGCACCGCACCCTGCACCTGGTCTCGCCGCCGGACCTGTTCGTCTACGAGTTCGACTGGCGGCCGGACGGCGCCGGCTTCGTGGCGACCGCGGCCAAGGGCGACGGCGACAGCCAGTGGTGGGTGGCGAAGCTGCTGGCGGTCGCGGCGGACGGCGCCGTCTCGGTGCTGCATGCGCCGGACGACACGCACCAGCAGCTCGCCGACCCGGTGGTGTCCCCGGACGGCAGGTCGGTCGCCTATATCGGCGGCCTGATGAGCG
>CAXTOE010000068.1:9109-9721 GCA_964245685.1 uncultured Acetobacteraceae bacterium
TCGATCGTCCCGGCGCCAGGCCGGTCGACCTGACCGCGGGCCGCCACGAGACCGTCACCACGCTGGCCTGGGGGTGCGCGCCCGGCCTGGTCGCGACCACCCTCGGCGGCGCGCGCACCGCGGTGGTGGCGCTGACGGGACCGCGGCGCACCCTGTGGTCGGGGGAGGAGAGCATCGGCGCCGGCGGCTGGAACCTGGGCCTGTCCTGCGCCGGCGGCCACAGCGCCGCCTACCACCAGGGTTTCTCGGCACCGCCGGAGCTGGAGGCGGGGTCGGTCGGGCGGTGGCGCGACATCACCCGGCTCAATACCGGGCTCGCGGCACCGGTGCGGGCCGTCAGCATCAGCTGGAAGAGCGACGCCTTCGACGTGCAGGGCTGGCTGCTGACGCCTCTCCCGCAGCCGGCCGGCAGACGGCCGCTGCTGGTGCAGGTGCATGGCGGCCCGCAGGCGGCCGAGGTTCCCGAGTTCATCGCCGCCCGCGGCGTCGACCGGGCGCTGCTCGCCGCCGGCTACGACCTGCTGCTGCCGAACTACCGCGGCAGCTTCGGACAGGGCGAAGCGTTCACCGCCGCCGACATCGACGATATCGGCGGCGGCGACTTCCGCGACA
>CAXTOE010000068.1:9731-10438 GCA_964245685.1 uncultured Acetobacteraceae bacterium
CCGCGGAACGCGCGACACCGGTCGACGAGGCGCGGCTCGGGATCTTCGGCGGCAGCTATGGCGGCTACATGTCGATGTGGGCGGTCACCCAGACACGCCGCTTCAAGGCCGCCGCCGCCCATGCCGGCATCTCGGACTGGCTGTCCGAGCAGGGCGAGGCGCCGCAGATGACGCAGGACGCGCCCGACCCGGTATTCGGCACCCTGGTCTATGACGATCCGCGGCCGCAGCTCCATGCCTCCCCGATCACCCACATGCGCGGGGTGCGCACGCCGATGCTGATCACGGTGGGCGAGCGCGACGTGGAGTGCCCGCTGCCGCAGAGCCAGGAATTCTACCAGGCGATGCTGGCGCTCGGCGTGCCGACGCAGTTCGTGGTCTATGCCGGCGAGGGTCACGGGTTCCACAAGGACGTCGACCGGATGGACGAGCGCGGCCGGACCGTCGGCTGGTTCGCGCGATGGCTGCGACCGGACCAGCACCCGGAGGCCGCATCCGTCGCGAAATGACGCATGCGGGCACGACGGGGGAGACCGGTCGCTTATTCCGGACGTTCGAACCAGCTGCGATGCGGACGGGACCGGAGCAGTCGTCGAAAAGATCGTACTCGCGTCGCGTCTTGCGACTTGACCGGCTTTTCGAGCACTCGAGCCCGCTTTTAAGACGCAACCTGCGCGAATAGTTGTCGACACAGAACAACCTGGGGT